>JBQCCT010000179.1:0-4116 GCA_051961955.1 Solirubrobacterales bacterium | reverse complement strand
CGTTCTCCGCGGGAATGTTCGCGAAGCGGCGAGATGCAATCCGTCTCTTGCCCGCCATAGGCGGGCAGCATCTTCGGGAGCTGCCCCGACATAGGGGCGCGACTCAATTCACGCGGAGAACGACCGGAGGCCTTAGCGAATGCGGCGTCGGCGAGTGGCCAAGACGGCTAGGGTCGGCGCGTGAGCCCGGCGCGCTTACGGCCTACCGCTCCCAACGCAACCGACGCGATCCTCGTTGGCGACCCCGGCCGCGCCTTGATGCTGGCCCAGTACCTGCTGCAGGAGCCGAAGATGAGCAACCATGCGCGCGGGTTATGGGGTTATACGGGCGAGACCGAGACCGGCAAGCCGCTGACGGTGCAGTCGACCGGAATGGGCGGGCCCAGCGCCAGTGTCGTCCTCCGCGATCTTGCCGAGCTAGGGGTGCGGCGCGCAGTCCGGATTGGCACCTGCACCTCATTGGGGGACGTCGAGCTGGGCGACCTGGTGATCGTCAGCGACGCCTTTCCCGGACCCGGCGGCTCCTTTTCGACGCTCCGGGGCCGAACCGAACCGCTCCAACCATCGATGGAACCAGAGCCGATCCTTACTCGCCAGCTACTCGACGCCCTCGGCAATCAAGCCCGCGGCGTCGTCAGCGTCAGCCTCGACGTCCTCCACCCGCCCGAGCAAGAAGTCCACCCGGCGGCGGAGGTGGCAGACATGCAGACGGCGGCGCTGTTCGCCACCGGCGCTGAGTTCGAAGTCGCGATTGCGGCGCTGTTGATCGTCTCCCAGACGATCGACGGGCGGGGTATTTCCGATGAGGAGCTCGAGCTAGTGGCAAAACGGGGTGGAAGTGCCGCCGTAGCCATACTCTAACCCTCAGGTTTAGGTTTAGATTCGGCTTTTTTCTTCGTCTTTTTGGCGGTTTCGCGCCGCAACGCCCCCAGATCGCGACTGAGGTCATCAATCGCCTCCTCGACATCCTCCAGCCGCTGTGAGAACGAGCGCAGGCGTCGCTCAAGCCGTTCCACGTCAGTGGCAGAGGGCAGATTGAGAGCGCTCATCGCCGCCTGTTGAGCCTCCAGCGCCTTCTCGCGCGCGCCCAGAGCCGCGGTGACCGCGTTGTGCAGCGTCGGGTTGTCGATCAGGGCCTGTGCCAGCTCCGCCAGGGCCTGCTCGGAGCGGGCTCGCAGCCCATCCTGCTCGTAATCGTCGAAGGTCACGCCGGTCGCCTTTCCGCCTCGCGTTGACGGGAGCTTAACGAGCGCATCCGGTTCGCCTGAAAATCTCCCGTTACAAGCATGTTGCAAAGCTTGATTAAGGACTTGTTGGGAGCGCCCGCTTTCGTTGCGGACGCCCGTACTAGTGGGTAGCTTGAAGTCGCTATTGCCCGGTGGGGAGACCGAGCGCGGGCAGGGACGCTTTGGATGAGAGCTAAGTTCGCACTGATTATCGCCTTCGCCAGCTTTCTGGCGATCACCGCTGTGGGTGCTGCCCTGGCTGGCGCCGACCCCCTGGGCACCGCCGAATCGCTCGGCACCACGACGACCGCAACCCCCTCACTGACCGCCCCAGCCTGCGCCAATGGCCTCGACGACGACGGCGACGGCCTCGTCGACATGCAGGACCCCGATTGCGAATCGCCCGAAGACACGAGCGAGGCGCCGAGTCCCACGACCCCGACCGAACCGACCGAAGGCGAAAGCGTTCCCGCCCCGGCGGCCTCCCCCGGTCCCAGCGGCGGCAGCGAAAGCTCCGGCGGCGTCAAGTCCGGCGGCGTCAAGGAAGGGACCAGCATCATCGGTGGCTCTCAGGACAAGGGCGGCGTCACCCGCAACGACGAACTCACCAGCCCTGGTGACGGCAGCCGCTCCGGCGGTGTCACCGCCCCAAGCGCCAACGGCGGCGGGACTCAACCTCTACCTGAGGGTTCCAGCGGCGGCTCACAGTTCACCGAAGGCGGGGCCCCCACCACCGCCAACCCGACGACGACGATCGCCCCCTTTGGCCCAGCCCCAATCGGCGTCCCCAACTTCGTCATCGACTCTTTCGAAATCCCGCCCTTCCTGTTGCCGATTTACCAGGCTTGTGGCACCGAATACGGGATCCCTTGGGAGGTGCTCGCCTCAATCAACAAAATCGAGACCGGCTTCGGCACCAACCTCAACGTCTCAAGCGCCGGGGCAGTCGGCTGGATGCAGTTCCTGCCCGCGAGTTGGGAACAGTTCGGCCTCGACGCCAACGGCGACGGCAAGAAAGACCCCTACAACCCGGTCGACGCGATCTGCGCCGCCGCCCACTACCTGAAGCTGGCCGGCGGCGACCACGACCTCTACAAGGCGATCTTCGCCTACAACCACGCCGACTGGTACGTGCAGGAGGTGCTGCTCTACGCCCGCGCCTACGGCCGCCTCCCCTCTGACCTGGTCGGCTCACTCACCGGCCTCACCGAGGGCGCCCACTTCCCGATCGCCGCCAACGCCCGCTACGCCGACGACCTCGCCGCCCGGGAAGCGATCAAGAGCGGTGGCGCCGGCGAATACGGCAATGCGGCCGAAGTCATCTCCTCCTCCCCCACCCCGCGCGGAATCAACATCTTCAGCAAGCAGGGCGCGCCGGTGGTCGCCGTCAACGACGGGGTGATCCGCAAGATGGGCCACTCCGGCAAGCTCGGCAACTTCGTCGTTCTCGAAGACACCTATGGCAACCGCTACACCTACGCCGAGCTCGGCAACTTGGTCCGTGACCACCGCGTGGTGGTTACGCCGACCGGCAAGGAGAGGCGGGTCCCGGTCGAAAGCCAGAACCTGCGGCCGCGGCTGCGTGCCTACCCCGGCCGCCGCAAAGGCGAGGGCACTAAAGCCGAAGCGCAGAAGCTGCAGGCCGCGATCGTCGCCAGCGGCGAGGGCTCACTGCGGGTCGGCTCGAAAGTGATCGCCGGCACGATGCTGGCCCGCGTCGCTCCCGACGGCGAAGGCGTCGATCCCCACATCAACTTCTCGATCCGCCCAGCCGGCAAGGGCGCGCCGCGGATCGACCCGAAACCGATCCTCGACGGCTGGAAGCTGCTCGAAGCGACCGCGATCTACCGCGCCAAGGGCAAGAGCCCGTTCGCGAAACTAAGCGGCGCCGGCGTCCTCCTGCT
Source organism: Solirubrobacterales bacterium (assembly GCA_051961955.1). Classification (GTDB taxonomy): domain Bacteria; phylum Actinomycetota; class Thermoleophilia; order Solirubrobacterales; family 70-9; genus VAYN01. The sequence goes on along the minus strand of JBQCCT010000179.1, from coordinate 986 downwards.
CTCGAAGGAAGCGCTGCAGAAACGAGTGCTGAACGACAAGGGGCTCGACATCTACAGCTGCGGGCGCGAAGACATCGCCAGCGGCAAGATCGACCGCCGTGTCCTTGCCGTGCTCGAGTACCTGCGGTCGAAAGGCTTCACGCTGACGATCACCTCACTGGAGTGCGGCCACAGCCTGATGACCACCTCGGGCAACGTCTCCGAGCACAGCACCGGCGACGCGGTCGACATCGCCGTGATCAACGGTGTGCCTGTTACCGGGCACCAGGGACCGGGCACGCTGGTCGACGAGTTGATCCGCGACGTTCTGCAGCTACAAGGAACGATGCACCCGAACCAGGTGATCTCGCTGGAGGACCTGCCCGGCGAAACCAGCTTCGCCCTGCCCGACCACTACGACCACGTCCACATCGGCTACCACCCGCTCGAAGGCGGCGCCGAGAAGTTCAGCGCCCTGCTGAAACCCGACCAGTGGCAGCGGTTGATCAACCGCCTCGGCGAAATCGAAAACCCGAACGTGCCGGTGCGGCCCTCGAAGTACGCGGAACCCGCCCCCACTCACGGCGGCCTCGCCGGCGTAGGCGGCGACTGACGCCCCCGTCTCAAGTTGTGGTTCCTTAGTCCTCTATAGCCGGACAAAGGAACCACGGAACAGGGAGAATCGGGTCCTGGCCCAGCTATTCGGATTCGTGCAGTTCGACTTCGCCGGCCCGCTGCCCCTGGCGGACGGACGCTACCTGGCGCGCTCCGGCGATACCGGCGAGGAGGAGAGCGTCCTCGTCCTGCAGAAGCTCGACGCCCCGGCGGCGCGGGGACGGCGGCGACGGCGCACGCGCAGCGCCCCAGCGGAAGCCGAGCCGGCATCCCTGACCCTGACCCGCGCCACCGCGATTCGCGCCTTCGCCCCCTTCGCGAAGGAAGATGAGGCGGCGCGCTGGCTCGATGAGGCCTGCGAGGCCGAGGACACCGTCGAGGTCCTCGCCGAG
>JBQCCT010000178.1:0-8005 GCA_051961955.1 Solirubrobacterales bacterium | reverse complement strand
GGGGTGGGGGGGGGGGCCCCCCCCAAAACGGGGGGGTTGGGCGGTTTTTTTTTTTTTGCTGGCACCCCCCGACCCCCTCCCGACACGCTGGCCGCCGGGGCTGCGCCTTTCAGCAGGTTTTTCTGGCGCCGGTGACGGCGTTCCACGCTCGGCCGACGGAGAAGTCGGCGGCTACGCGGAAGATGCCGGGGTGGGAGGCGCGGGCGACGGTCCAGTCGCCGTGGCGGATGATGCAGCCGGAGCCGCGGGCGATCGACCAGTAGGGGGTGAAGTTGACGCGGACGAGGAACTCGCCGGGACGCTGGACGTCGAAGGCGAAGCCCTGGCGGCCGAACCAGAGCGTCTCGGCGCGGGCGGCACCGAGCGGGGCGACCAGCGGCTTCGGGTCCTGCACTTCGTAGATTCGCCAGTGCTGGGAGCGGAAACGCAGGGTCAAGTAAGGCGGGTTGCTGAGGATCAGCTTGCGCTCGGTTTCGGAGGAGTAGTCGAGCGGGGCGTCCGGGAGGGCGACGTAGGTGATCGCGTTGGAGCGCAGCCAGGCGCCGTAGGTGGCGACAGTCAGCCCTTTTTCGTCGTAGAAGAGGTCGTCGCGGGTGGTGTCGAGCTGGCGCAGCCAGCCGCGGGCGAGCTCGAACTTCGGGGCCAGGTAGGCCGACTCCCAGTGGTTGGCGGTGGGCGGCACCTCGATCCGGGTGCCCTCGGCGCCGTGGGCGCGTAGCCAGTGCGCCGCCGGTTCGAAGTAGGCGGGGTTGGTCGAGGGATCGCCGACCGAGCGGGCGATCTGGGCGACGCTGGCGTTGAGCTGCCAGTAGAGGCTGCCGGCGATCGCCAGGGCCAGGACCGGAGCGAAGAGCCAGCCGGGGACGGTCGGGCGCGGGCGGCGCGAGAGCAGGACCGCCGCCAGGACCGGGCCCCCGAAGAGGGCGCCGAGGCGGACGGCGTTGCCGCCCATCGCGTTCGGCATCAGGAAGATCAGAGTCGAGGCGAGCAGGTAGCCGGCGAGCACACGCCGCAGCTGCCGCTCCTCGCGCCGCGCCCCCTGGGTGAGGACGAAGGCGCCGGCGCACCAGAGCGGGATCGCGATGTAGGAGGAGAAGGCGAAGGGGAACTGGCCGGCTTCGGGGAAGGCGAGGTTGGGGGCAACGGTGAGGACGAGGGCCAGGGCGCCGGCGGCGAGCGCGGCGCGGTTGAAGCGACGGCCCGGTTCGACGGCGCCGGCGATCACCACCCCGGCGAGGAAGGCGCCGGCGACCGGGCTGGCCAGCGGGCACGCGGCGGCGGCGGCGAGCGCCAGCGCCTTGCGGCCCGTCTGCAGGCAGCGCAGCGCAGCCAGCGCGAAGGCGACGCCGAGGGCGAAGGTGAGCTGGCCGTCGGCCATCAGGGTGACGACGCCGGCCGCGAACCAGAGCGTCGCCCAGCGCGCCTCGGCGCCCCAGCGGTCACGGACCAGGCGGTCGAAGAGGTAGGAGGAGGAAATGACGGCGAGCATCCCCACCACCTGGGGGCCCAGCAGCGCCGCCAGCGGCGGGAAGAGAAGGCTGTAGGTGAGGGTGTAGTGGCCGCCGTACCAGCTGCCGTTCCAGATCGCGAGGCCGGCCTGCTGGAAGAGCTCGGTGCGGAAGACCTGGGCGGCGAGGTCACCGACCGGTGGGCTCCAGATCAGCATCAGCAGCGCCAGCGCGGAGCTGAGCGCCACAGCCGGCAGCCATTCGGGGCGGAGGGGTTTGGACTGGACCATGGTGGGGGCGGTCAAAGCATATGGGGCGCTCCTGCAACGATTGGTAAATGGCCGATGAGATCGTGGTCGTGCGTTGCGGGCTCGTGCCCTACGAAGAGGCGCGCGAGCTGCAGCGGCAGCTGGAGGCGCAGCGCCAGCGGGACGAGGTTCCCGACGTGTTGCTGCTGCTCGAGCACCCGCCGGTCTATACGCGCGGGCGACGCTCGCAGCCGGAGGAGCTGCCGATGGGGGCTGAGTGGTACGAAGCGCAGGGGATCGAAGTGCGCGACACCGACCGCGGCGGCCTCGTCACCTACCACGGGCCGGGTCAGCTGGTCGCCTACCCGATCGTCCATCTAGGTCCCTACGGCGACGACGTCCATATGTATGTGCGCGGCCTGGAGCGGACGATGATCGAGGCGCTAGGCGAGTGCGGCGTGAGCGCGAGCACGATCGAGGGCCTGACCGGTGTCTGGGTCGAACCGTCCCGCCGACGGGCCGAAAACGCTCCTATATGGAGCGAAATCGGCCCGTCGGCGCAGGGGGGGGCGCGGAAGATCGGGTCGATTGGGTTGCACGTTAGCCGCGGCGTCACTACGCATGGGTTGGCGGTGAACGTCAACAACGACCTGCAGCCGTTCGAGTGGGTGGTGCCTTGTGGGATCGAGGGGGTGGCGATGACCTCGCTCTCGCGCGAGCTCGGCGCCGAGCAGGACCTCGGCGCCTTCGCCGACACACTGGTCGCCCGCTACGCGGACGTCTTCGATCGCGGGCCCGTCCCCACGCCGCTCGCCGAGCTCGGGCTGGAGGCGCCGCCCGCTACGCTCAGCGGTGCCGAATGAGCGAAACCGCCGAGCGCATCCACGTCACCCGTTCCCGCGCCAGGCCGGGCGGGAGCGCCGCCAGCGCCGAGGGGGCCGTCCCCTTCCGCCGCGCCCGCAAGCCACCGTGGCTGAAGGTGCCGGCGCCGGGCGGGCCGAACTACCGGCGGCTGAAGGAGAAGATCGGAGCCGACAACCTCCACACCGTCTGCGAGGAGGCCAACTGCCCCAACGTCGGCGAGTGCTGGGAGCGCGGCACCGCGACCTTCATGATCCTCGGCGACGTGTGCACCAGGCGCTGCGGCTTCTGCAACGTGCAGACCGGCAAGCCGACCTGGAACGACCCGCTGGAGCCGCTGCGCGTCGCCAACCAGGTGAAGGCGATGGGGCTGCGCCACGCCGTCGTCACCTCGGTCGACCGCGACGACCTGCCCGACTACGGCGCCTCCGCCTTCGTCGGCGTGATCCGCTCGATCCGGATGCTGGCGCCCGACTGCAAGGTCGAGATCCTCACCCCCGACTTCCGCGGCCAGGAGATGCCGCTGGCGAAGGTGATCCACGAGCGACCCGACGTCTTCAATCACAACGTCGAGACGGTGCCGCGCCTCTACCCGGTGGCGCGCCGCGGCTCCCAGTTCCTGCGCTCGGCCCGGGTGCTGCGGATGGCGAAGGAGATGGGGGGCGAGGAGGTCGTCACCAAGTCCGGCCTGATGGTGGGCCTCGGCGAGTCCTTCGAGGAGATGGTCGAGACCTTCGGCCTGCTGCGAGAGCACCAGGTCCAGGTCCTCACCGTCGGCCAGTACCTGCGCCCGACCGAAAACCACCTCCCGGTCGTCCGCTACTGGCACCCCGACGAGTTCGCCGCCTTGGAGCGGGCCGCCTACGACCTCGGCTTCGAGTCCGTCGCCGCCGGACCGCTGGTCCGCTCCAGCTACCACGCCGACCAGAACCTGCCCGAGTCGCACCGGGCGGAGTCGCTGATCGGCTAGAGACAGCCCTAGGCGCTCAGACCTCGGTCGGCTGCGGCGCAGGTTCGTCCCAGAGGCCGAACCGTTCGCGCCAGTAGTCGGTGAGGAAGATGTTGTTCGGGTCGCGTTCGGCGCGCAGCTTGAGGAAGTCGTCCCAGCGCGGGTACTGGGCGCGGAAGAAGTCGACCCAGCTGCGGTCGCCCTCGGCGTAGCGCGGCTGGAACTTGCCCCAATGCAGGCGGAAGGGGATCCCGGCGTCGCGCAGCAGCAGCCAGAACTGGGCGTAGAACCCCTCCGCCGGGTCTTCGGCGTTGTTGACGAACCAATACGGGTCGATGCGGAAGACGCCCTCGCGCCACTCGTCTTCGCCGTCGCTGTGGGCGGCGTTGAGCCAGAACTTCTCCGGGCCGGTCGCGTAGAGCTCCCAGCCGAAAGTGCCGCTGCGGCGGAGCGCCTCGTCTTCGTCCTTCGGCTCGGCGAAGTAGTCGCGGAGCAGCCGCATCGCCTCGCCGCTGCGCGGCAGTGGCAACCAGGCCTCGGTGAACTCGGTCGGCAGCAGTACGTCGCTGGCTTGGTTGTCCATCGGCATCCCGTGCCAGCCGAAGTCGTGGAAGTACTGCGGTTTCCCCTTTTCCGGTCCCTTCTTGTCAGCGTCCAGTTCGTTGAAGAGGTCGACCAGCTTCGGCAGGAACTTGGGCAGATCGCCCTTGATCATCTTCGCCAGCGGCTCCAGGAGCGTGATCGCCAGGTCGACGCTGCCCTTGGCGAGCGCAGCCAGCGCCTCGCCCAGTAGTTTGCCCACGATCCCGAGGTCCTTTTCCCCCAGCAACTCCAGCGCCCGCTTGAGCTGGTCGAACTCGGGGTCGAGCTTGTCCTTGGCCTGGGAGAGGTCGTCGAGGTTGCCGACGATCGTGAAGAGGATGCCGACCAGGTATTGCTCGGCTTCGGGGTGGTCGCCGAACTGGGTGTAGGGCTTGGGTTTGAAGCTCGGCTTGGGCGGGATGCGCCGCGCGCGCCAGGTGACGACCCGGTCGGCGCCGCGCTGGGGCCACCAGATCAAGCGGCCGTAGTCGGTCTGGCGCAGGAGCTGTTCGAGCGCGGGGCGCTCGGCGATGCCGGTGCCGAAGAGGTCGGCGGGGCAGGTCTCGACCGTGGTGATCGCCTCTTCGCCTTCGATGTTGAAGGCGGGGACGCATTTGAGGATGACCTTGGAGACGAGGCCGAGCAGCCCGAGGTTGGGGCACATCGCGTAGAAGAGGTCGGCTTCGTCGTCGTCGCGGGTGACTTCGTGGACCTGGCCGCGGCCGTCGACGAAGCGGAAGCCCCAGAGGTTGTTGGTGGCGGCGAACTTGGTCGAGCCGCCGGCCGAGCCGGTGGCGGTGAAGCCGCTGATCGTCTGGTGGGTGATGCCGCCGGTCTCTTCCAGCGACCATCCCTTCTCTTCCACCAGCTGCCAGAGCAGGCTGGTTTCGAGGGTCGCGCCGCCGGTCGGGTCGCCCGGGTCGGGGCCGATGTGGATGCCGGCGTCGGCCTCGACCAGCCGGCGCTCCTCGTCGAGGACCCGCCAGCCGCGGTAGCGGTCGAGCATCACGTTGATGTTGGGCCCGGCGGGCGGCGTCTGCACGGTGATCCGGTCGGGATAGGGCCGCCCCGGGTCGGTGTAGATGGCGTGCGAGACCGAGTGGGCGGCGCCGCGCACCCGCAGCTGCAGGCCTTGGCGGTTGGCAAGGCCTACGAGCTCGACAAGATCCGCCTCCGAGGCGGGGTGGTAGAAGCCGTCGGCGGCCGGAGTGAGGGACTCGCTCCCGGAGGAGTCGGCGGACATTGGCCGTGAACCTATACGACTCCCGATTAAAAAAGAATCGTTAGGTACCGAGATGGAGCCAGCCGGGATCGAACCGGCGACCTCCGCCTTGCAAAGGCGGCGCTCTGCCAGCTGAGCTATGGCCCCTCGCCTGGAAGTCTAGGCGGCGCGGGGCTCAGTCGTCGAAGTCGAAGTCCTTGGGGGGGCGCTGCTCGAACCAGAGGTCGTCGTCCTCGGGGGCGTCCTCGAGGAAGTCGGGGGTGTCTTCGAGCACGTCCTCGTGGCCGGTGTCGGGGTCGTAGTCGGGGCGGTCGCCCTCCTCGTGCTCCTCGTCCTCTTCCTCGACGTCGAAGATCGGGCTGGCGGGCTCGGCGGTGGGGGCGGGCGCCTCGTGCTCCCCGGTGATCGGCGCCTCGAGGGCCTGGTCGAGCTCGTCGGAGAGGCGCTGCTCGCTCCAGAATTCCTCGTCCTCTTCCTCGTAGTCGTCTTCCGGCGGCTCCACCGGGACCAGCTTCGGCTCCTCCAGCTCGGCCTCGACGATCTGCTCGTCGGAGGGGCTCGGCGCCTCCGCGGCGGGGGCGTCCTCGGTCTCCATCTCCGCCTCGACGTCGAAGAGCTCGGTCGGCTGTTCGGCGATCGCGTGGCGCTCCTCGGCCGCGGGCTCCGGCTCTTCGTCCTGCTCGACCGGGGGGGCGACGATCTCGTGCTCCAGCGCCGGCTGCTCCTCGGCGGGTGCCGGCGGGGCGTCCTCGGCCAGGGGCGACTCGATCGTCTCCGCAGCCTCGACCTTCGGCTCCTGCGCGGGCGCGGGCGGCTCCTGCAGGTCGGCGATGTTGATGCGCCGCCGGCCCTCCTCGGAGGCGAGCTCCGCCGCCGGCGCCTCGGGCGCGGCCATGAACTCGGTCGGCGCCTCGGCGAACGGGTCTGGCTCGTCCGGCCGCCCCGGCGGCCCGAACGCTTCGTCCTCGAGCTTTTTCAGCTCGCTCTCGTCCGCGCCATGGGCGCGCTTCAGCTCCAGGTGCTCTCGAATTGCGTCGTCGAGGATGCTCATGCTCGCCATTCCCTCGGGGAGGCTGTCAAAGACTATGCGGTTATCCTGTCGTTTGCGAGGCAATGGGAGCAACTTCCCAGCCCACCCCGCCCGGGGCTATAGCTCAGCTGGCAGAGCGCCTGGATCGCACCCAGGAGGTCGGCGGTTCGAATCCGCCTAGCTCCATCGCCGAAATGCCCTGCACGTCGCAAACTTCACTTTTTGCAGGGCTTTCCAACCGCCTCCGTAATCCGCTCCTATTTCAGGCACTAGTGCCTGAAATCGCCGGGATGCGAAGGGATTAGCAGCGATTCCGGGTTATTCCGCCTCGCTTTCGGGCGGCGGCGGAGCTACGGTCGCGCCCCCGATAAGACAAGTGCCCCCGCCCTGCTGTAACAGCCGGGGGCGTAGCACAGGAGGCTGGACCCCCGATGTCGTCCTCGTCATCTTCGTGCCACCCCCACCCCGTCTGCTCAGCTCCCAGCCTCCAACTCCCGACCCCGCTTCTGGATGAAGGCCCCCGTCGTCCCCGCCAGAGTGGCGATCACGGTGATCGCGTAGGCCTCCATGAAGAGGTCGAGTACCCGGGCGCCGAAGGAGATCGGGTCCTTGATCGAGGAGGAGACGGTGAGCAGCTGGGTCGAGGTCCAGAAGAAGGCGCTGCCCAACGTCTTGATCTCGGTCTGGGCGGCGTGGCGCTCGAGAAAGTAGGCGAGCACGGCGCAGACCACGTCGACACCGATCGTGGCGAGGGCGATGACCGTGAGGTGATCCCGAAAACGTCGGTGGGTCGACGTCTCCGCTCGAAAAACAGCCCGCAGCTCAGACCCGGCGTTGCGAAGCGCCCTCATCGGGGGAAGTCTCGATGCGTTGGCGGACGTCAAGCCGGGAGCCGGGGCGGTGGCTACCCGTCGACGACGAAGCCCTGCAGCGGGCCGAGGATCGCGGCCGAGCGCCGCGAGACCCCACGCAGCTCGAGCAGGTGGTGGGTGGCAGCTGACGACGTTCATCTCGGAGTCGTTGAAGAGGGAATGCTCATTCAGGTTTGCCGAGCCGACCGTGAGCCAGACGTCATCGACGATGCCGATCTTGGCGTGGACGTAAAGCGGCCCGGAGAGGCCGCCGGTCCGACTCGAGAGAGTCGCCGCCAGAAAGCGCCCGGCGCCGTCGTCCGCCTCGGCGAGCAGCGCGAGCTGACCGCGAGTGTCGTCGGCGCCGTTGTTGGGCTTGATTCTCCAGATAGATCAGCGAGCGGGCCGAGCGCAGGGCTCGCTGGTAGCTCTCGAGGATCGTGAAGTCCCCCTGCGGTAGGAAGTCGTAGATCTTCTCGGGCACGGTGCGAACGACCTGCACCTCGAGATCTCCCTCCGGCGGCGCGGGCGCCGACTGAGCCGCAGGGATCTCCTCGCCGGTGACCGCCTGCCAGCGCGAGGCGAAGTTCTCTGGCGCTGGTTGAGCGGGCTGGTTTTTGGCTTGTTCAAGCGGTTCCAGTTGGTCCCAGTTGGGCCTAGTTTCGCTCAACTTAGTACCCGATTAGTACTCGCGCAGTGGCCTACACCTCGATCAGCGAGCCGAGGATCACCGTCTGTTCGCGCGGCAGGCAGAAGAATTCGGCGGCGTCGGCGCTGATGTGGGAGGTGGCGATGAAGAGGCGCTTGCGCCAGC
>JBQCCT010000177.1:0-11267 GCA_051961955.1 Solirubrobacterales bacterium | reverse complement strand
CGATTAGCAGTGGGATGCCCTCCAGCCGCCGCACCACGTAGGCGAGCATCCGCAGCGAGGGACGGTCGCACCAGTGCAAGTCGTCGATCGTCAGCAGTAGCGGCCGCTCGCCGACCAGGTCGAGCGTCAGCCAGTAGAGGCCGTGCAGGACCGCGAAGGAGGCGTCTCCACCGAGCGATTCGGTCCCCGGCGGCGCGAACACTGCCTCGGCGATCTCTGCCGCCCCCTCGAACAACTCGGTCCGATTCGGCCGCGCCAGCAGCGCCGGCTCTAGCATCTGCCGAACGACCCCGAAGGGGAACTCGCGCTCAAGCTCCGAGCCGCGGGCGCCGAGCGAGGCGATGCCCTGCTCCTTGGCCAGCCGCCGTGCCTCCGCCAGCAGCCGCGTCTTGCCGATGCCCGCCGGCCCCTCGATCAGGGCCGCACGGGAGCGACCGGCAGCCAGTCCGTCGACCAGTGCGGTGAGCGTCCCCAGCTCGCTCTCGCGCTCGACTAGGTCCATCAGACGCCGATACTCAGCCTTTCCACCGTTTCGCCCCTACCGACGAATACCTCCGAGACCATCTCCGGCGGGAACAGCCCGTGCGCGGCCACGCCCGGATCGGCCTTCAGCCGTGCCGCCAACGCTGCCGGGTCCTCCAGCCCGCCGCCGCGGTAGTCGGCGATGACGCCGCCGTCGGGGCTGCGCGGCGCGTCCCGCAAAGCCACCTCGTCACCGAGCCGCGCCAGGGTCGAGGCGGCGCCGAAGCCGAACAGCTCCAGCGGCACCGGGCCGCGCAGCGCCTCGACCGGCTTGCTCGAGTCGGCGATGACGACGAAGCGCTCGGCCGCCGCGGCGACGACCTTCTCCCGCAGGTGGGCGCCGCCGCCGCCCTTGATCAGCCAGCCATCCGGCGTCACCTCGTCGGTGCCGTCAATCGCGATGTCGAGCCGCTGCAGGCGGTCGAATTCCTCGACCGGAACCCCCAGTTCACGGGCCTGTTCCTCGGTCGCGACCGAGGTGGCGACGCAGCGGATGCCGGTCAGCCCGCGGCGGGCGAGCGCCGGCAGCAGGTGGGCGACCGTCGAGCCCGTCCCCAGACCCACCGTCATCCCGCTCTCGACCAGCTCCGCCGCCGCCTCTGCGGCGAGCCGCTTCTCCGTGTCAGCCACGCTCACGACCGGCACGGTACATTGCTCGAATGACTTACACCGCGACGACTGCAACCGAAACCCAGGACTACAAAGTCGCCGACATCGGCCTCGCCGACTTCGGCCGCAAGGAGATCTCCCTCGCCGAGGTCGAGATGCCCGGCCTGATGCAGACGCGCGAGGAGTTCGGCGGCTCGCAGCAACTAAAGGGCGCGCGGATCACCGGCTCGCTTCACATGACGGTTCAGACCGCGGTCCTGATCGAGACCCTGGTCGCGCTCGGCGCCGAGGTGCGCTGGGCCAGCTGCAACATCTTCAGCACCCAGGACCACGCCGCCGCGGCAATCGCCGCCGCCGGCGTTCCCGTCTACGCCTGGAAGGGCGAGACGCTGGAGGAGTACTGGTGGTGCACCGAGCAGGCGCTGATGTGGCCCGACGGCGAGGGGCCGAACATGATCCTCGACGACGGCGGCGACGCGACCCTGCTCGTCCACAAGGGCGTCGAGTTCGAGAAGGCCGGCTCGGTGCCGGACCCCGCCTCGGCCGAATCGGAAGAGTTCAAGATCGTCCTGCAGACGCTGCAGCGCTCGCTTGAGGAGGACTCGCAGCGCTGGACCAAGATCGCCGCCGGCATCAAGGGGGTCACCGAGGAGACGACGACCGGCGTCCACCGGCTCTACCAGTTCGCCGAGCAGGGCACCCTGCTGTTCCCGGCGATCAACGTCAACGACTCGGTCACCAAGTCGAAGTTCGACAACCTCTACGGCTGCCGCCACTCGCTGATCGACGGGATCAACCGCGGCACCGATGTGATGATCGGCGGCAAGGTCGCCGTCGTCTGCGGCTACGGCGACGTCGGCAAGGGCTGCGCCGACTCGCTGCGCGGCCAGGGCGCGCGGGTGATCATCACCGAGATCGACCCGATCTGCGCGCTGCAGGCGGCGATGGAGGGCTACGAGGTGCGCCGCCTCGACGACGTGGTCGGCAGCGCCGACATCTTTGTCACCGCCACCGGCAACAAGGACATCATCACCGTCGACCACATGCGGCGGATGAAGCACAACGCGATCGTCGGCAACATCGGCCACTTCGACAACGAGATCGAAATGGCGGCGCTGGAAGAGTCCGACGCCGAGCGGATCAACGTCAAGCCGCAGGTCGACGAGTGGAAGTTCCCTGATGGCAAGGCGATCATCGTCCTCTCGGAAGGACGGCTGCTGAACCTCGGCAACGCGACCGGCCACCCGAGCTTCGTGATGTCGAACTCGTTCACCAACCAGGTGATCGCCCAGATCGACCTCTTCGGCGGCCGCGACGACAAATACGCGGGCGAGCCGCGGGTCTACGTCCTGCCCAAGCACCTCGACGAGAAGGTCGCCCGCCTGCACCTGGCGGCGCTGGGCGTCGACCTCACCGAGCTCACCCCCGAGCAGTCCGCCTATCTGGGCATCCCCGTCGACGGCCCCTACAAGGCCGACCACTACCGCTACTAGAAGCGGACTGGGCGCGCTGCCCCGCCGGGACTTTTCAGCGGACGCTGAAAAAGACCCCCTATAGGGGGCAAAATTCAGCGGGCGCTGAATTTTGCCCGCCAACGAGGCCTCTAGTCTGGCCTCCGATGGACCCCCGGCTTTGGATCTCCGCCAGTGGTGAGGTGCCGCACTCGGTGGCGCTGAGCGGCGAGCGGACGGTGGTTGGGCGCTCGCCTGAGGCCGACGTGGTGCTGGACGACGAGGCGGTCTCCTGGAACCATCTGGAGATCGAACGGCGTGGGGACGTGCTGATGGCGACCGACCTCGACAGCCGCAACGGCACCGCGCTCAACGGCGAGCCGCTGGACCGGCCGCGGCGCCTGCGCGACGGCGACACGCTGATCGTCGGCGGCTACCGGCTGGAAGTCTCGACCGGATCGGTGACGCCGGTCGGCGCCACCGTGGCGGCGAGCGAGCCCTCCGTCGCTCTCAACGAGGAGGAGCGGGCGACCGCCGCCGCTCTCGTCGCCCCCTACCGCAGCGAGGGCGCCTTCGCCGGCCGCCCCGCCACCCGCGCCGAGATCGCCGCCGAGCTCCACGTCAGCGAGCGCACCGCCCAGCGCCGCCTCGACGCCCTCGCCGCCAAGCTCAACATCGCCGGCGACGCCGGCCGCGACCGCCCCCGCCAAATCGCCGCCCGCGTCATCGAACTCGGCCTCGACCGCCCCCGCTGAGCGTCTCAGGACAAAACTCATTCGGTAGGGAGGGGGTGGGTGTTCCCTTCCTCCCTGGGTTGCTCGCCAGAATCGGGATTAGCTGACCGCGAATGTCGCTGGTGCGAGCAAGAGGACGCCGGTCGTCAGGGAACACCCACCCCCTCCTAGCGACAGAGCTCCGGTCGACGCTGTTCCTGAGCCGTCCAGCAGAGCTCTGTTGCTGAGGGGACGGGTATCCCCCGGCCGACCGGCGTCCTGTTACTCGCACCAAAAACTTCTGCGGCAGCCAAAGACGATCTGGCGAGTAACCCAGGGAGGTCGGGGGGATACCCGTCCCCTATACCGAGTGGGGTTTGTCCCTGACTCGGATCGGGCCATTTGTGGCTCGGTGGGTGGCGCGGGTGTCGTTGGACGGTACGGCTCCAGCTTCGAGCATCGGTGCACGCAATCACCGATCGCTCGGAAAGGAGCATCCGATGTTCAAGAAAACTCTCATCAGCGTCCTCTTCGCCCTCCTGGCTCTGGTCATTCCGGCAAGCGCCTCGGCTGCGGGCGGGGCCATCGTCTTCTCCAAGGTCACCGAAGACCACCGGGTCTACGAAGAAGAAGGCAAAGTGCTGCCGCCGAAAGCGCCCGAAGGCGGGCTGTTCGCGGTCAAAGACCAGCGCCTCAACCAGCTCACCGACAATCCCTCCGACACCGAACCCTCCTTCTCGGCCGACGGCCACACGATCGCCTTCGTCCGTGAAGGCGACATCTGGGCGATGCGGGCCGATGGCTCCGGCCAGAAACAGCTGACCACCGGGGCGGAAGTCGATTCGCGACCGCTGGTCGCCCCCAACGGCCGCTACGTGGTCTTCGAGCGACAGACGGCCTCGGGCCAGCTGCACAACCTCTACACGGTCGGCGTTGCCGGCGGCGCTCCTCACGCCCTGGCTCCCTCGTCGAGCGACGAGAGCGAAGCCTCGTTCTCGCCCGACGGCTGCACGATCGCCTTCGTGCGCGCCATCGAAACCCCGGCCGGCGAAACCGAGGACGACATCTTCACGGTTCGCCCCGCGGGGATCAAGCTACGTCGCCTCACCCGCACGCCCACGGTCGATGAGTTCGCCCCGCGCGACCTCGACGAGACGATCGTCTACAGCCGCGGCAAGACCGGCGAAGGTCCTAGTGCCTATGCGGACATCTACGTGATGGACGAGCACGGCAAGCACGTCCGCAAGCTGATCGCGGGCGCCGGCTCGGCCTACGTCGAGGACGCGACCGCCAACGGCCGCACGATCCTCTTCCGCCGCGACCAGGGCCTCTGGGTGAAGAAGATCGGCGGTAAGGGCCGCATGCTGGCCGAACTGCCGGACAACTCGCAGACCAACAGCGTCTTCTCCTCCAACGGCAAGAAGGTCGCCACCTTCACCGCCAGCGGCGAGGAACAGTCGCTCTCCGTGATCGACGTCGCCACCGGCCGCCGCAGCTTCACCGAAGTGGTCGGCTACTCCGGCGGCGAAGTGACCACCACCATCGGTCCCGTCGTCGCCTGGCAGCCGGTGTCGTAGCGGCAACCGCCGCTGCTGCAACGGGGCGCCTTCCTCTCGCTATTCGAGAGAAAGGCGCCCCGTTCGCCTATATAACCCGGCGGGTGGCAGAGTTCTCAATCGGGTCTGAGGTCGCCGGCTACCGCATCGAGGCGCTGATCGCGCGCGGGGGGATGGGTGTCGTCTACCGGGCGACGCACCTCGGGCTCGACCGGCCGGTGGCGCTGAAGGTGATCGCCCGCGAGCTCGCCGACCGCGGCGGCTTTCGCGAGCGCTTCCTGCGCGAGTCCCGCCTCGCCGCCCGCCTCGACCACCCCGCGGTGGTGCCCGTCTACGACTCGCGCGAGGTCGACGGCGAGCTGATCGTTGCGATGCGCCTGATCAAGGGCGGCGACCTGCGCCACCTGATCGACAAGGAGGGACCGCTGCCGCCCGGCCGCGCCCTCGACCTGCTCGGCCAGATCGCCGACGCCCTCGACGCCGCCCACGCCGCCGGCATCGTCCACCGCGACGTCAAGCCACACAACATCCTTGTCGAAGGCGACCGCGCCTACCTCTCCGACTTCGGCCTCGCCAAAGCTTTTGACCAGAGCGGCGCCGCCAGCAGCGCCTCGGTCGTCGGCACCGCCCAGTACATGTCGCCCGAGCAGTGGCGCGGCGACTCGATCGGCCCCGCCGCCGACGTCTACTCGCTCGGCTGCGTCCTCTACGAGGCGCTGACCGGCATCGCGCCCTTCGAGCGGGCCGAATCCGACACCGAGCCGGAACTGCCGCAGGGAATCGACGAGACGATCCGCCGCGCCGTTGCCAAAGACCCGACCCAGCGCTACCGCAGCGCCGGCGAGCTGATCGCCGCCGCCCGCGCGGCCGAGGGCTCCGACGTCCGCCCGACCGCCGTCCTCTCCCGCGATCGGAGCGAGCGCACCACGGCCCCGCTGGGCCGGGCTGGCGTCCGCCGGTTTCAGCGACGAGTGGTAATTGCCGTTGCGCTGGTCATTCCCGCGATGATCGTGGCCGGGTTCGTGTTTGGCCTCCTCTTCGGGGGCGGGGAAGTGAACGTCTCCGACCCGATCGCGATCGGCACCCCGCCGCTGCGGATCACCGCCGACGCGCAGGGCGCCTGGGTGACGAGCGAGCGCGACGGCACCGTGACCAGGCTCGATCCGAACAATGGCGACGTGCTCCGGCAGGTAATGGTGCAACCCGGGGTCTCCGGCGTCGCGATCGGCAGCAAATGGCTCTGGGTCACCAATCCGCGCCGGCACGAGCTGTTCCGCCTCGATGCGCAGACCCTGCAGGAGAAGCAGGTGATCGAAATTCCCGGCGCCCCCGGGCCGATCGCCCTCAGTGGCAAGCCGCGTCGCGTCTGGGTCGCCGACGAAAAAGGCGCCGGGATCTCCGTCGTCAACGCCGAAAGCGACAAGCGCATCCGCACCCAGCTGCCGCCGCAGGCGTCGCCGCTGCACCTCGCAGTTGGCGCTGGCGGTCTCTGGGCCTCGAGCTCCTCGACCGCCAGCGTGCGCCGGATCGATCTCGGCACGCTCGAACCAGGGGAAGTGATCCCGGCTGGACCCCGCCCCGCCGGGATCACCGTCGCCCACGGTTTCGTCTGGGTCACGAACCCGCCCCGGGGCACCGTGACCGAGATCGATCCCTCACTCCACCAGGTGCAGAGCCAGGTCGCCGTAGGCAGCAAGCCAGGCGGAATCGACGCCGGCACCGGCACCGTCTGGGTCGCCAATCGCGGCGACGACACCGTGACCCGGATCGACCTCGAAACCGGTGAAGTAGAAGGTGACCCGATCCACGTCGGTCCCGAACCCGGCGCCGTCGCCATCGGCGGCGACGCGGTTTGGATCGCAAATAACGGGGACGGGACGGTTACCCGGATCGAACCCTGATGGCCGCGCGCTAGAGCGAGCCGCCGAACATCTAGGATCGGGAACCCATGCCGCAAGACATAGATCAGCTCTGCATAAACACGATCCGCACCCTCTCGATGGACGCCGTCCAGAAGGCGAACTCGGGCCACCCGGGGACGCCGATGTCGATGGCGCCGGTCGCCTACGAGCTCTGGCAGAACCACCTCCGCTACGACCCGGCCAACCCGATCTGGCCGAACCGCGACCGCTTCGTCCTCTCCGCCGGCCACGCCTCGATGCTGATCTACTCGATGCTCTTCCTCGCCGGCGTCCGCAAGGTCGACGCCGACTACAACGTCCTCGACGAGCCGGCCTGCTCTTTGAAGGAGATCGAAGACTTCCGCCAGCTCCACTCGCGCACCCCGGGCCACCCGGAGTACCGCTGGACCACCGGCATCGAGACCACCACCGGCCCGCTCGGCCAGGGCGTCGCCACCTCGGTCGGGATGGCGATGGCCTCGAAGTGGCTGGGCGCCACCTACGGGGAGGAGCTCTTCGACTTCGACACCTACGCGCTTGCCGGCGATGGCTGCCTGCAGGAGGGCGTCTCGCACGAAGCCGCCTCGCTCGCCGGGCACCTCAAGCTCGACAACCTCTGCTGGATCTTCGACAACAACCACATCTCGATCGACGGCGACACCGCCCTCGCCTTCTCAGACGACGTGCTCAGCCGCTTCGAGGGCTACGGCTGGAACGTGCTCCGCGTCGGCGACGCCAACGACACCGGCCTGCTCGGCCGCGCCTTTGACAAGTTCAAGGCGGAGGCCGGCCGCCCAACCCTGATCGTCGTCGACAGCCACATCGGCTGGGGCGCACCGAACAAGCAGGACACCGAGTCCGCCCACGGCGAACCGCTCGGCGAGGACGAGATCAAGCTGACCAAGCAGGCCTACGGCTGGCCCGAGGACGCGCACTTCCTCGTCCCCGACGGCGTCCGCGAGCACTTCGACGCGGTGATCGGCAAGCGCGGCGCCGAGGCGCACTCGGCCTGGGTCGAGAAGTTCGACGGCTGCAAGAGCCAGAACCCCGAGCGCGCCGGCGAGCTGGAAACGATGCAGCGGCGCGGCCTGCCCGACGGCTGGGACAGCGACCTGCCCTCCTTCGAGGCCGACGAAGAGAAGGGACTCGCCACCCGCAAGGCCTCGAACAAGGTCCAGAACGCGATCGCCGCCCGGGTGCCGTGGCTGCTCGCCGGCTCCTGCGACCTCACCGACTCGACCTCGGTCCGGCTCGGCGACGCCGAGCAGTTCGAGCCGGGCAGCTACGACGGCCGCCAGATCCACTTCGGGATCCGCGAACACGGCGCCGCCGCGGCCTGCAACGGGATGTCGACGGCGAAGCTGCGCCCGCTCTGGTCGACCTACCTCACCTTCTCCGACTACGGCCGCGCCGGAATCCGCCTCTCGGCGCTGATGGAGCTGCCGGTGATCCACCTCTTCACCCACGACTCCATCGGGCTCGGCGAGGACGGCCCGACGCACCAGCCGATCGAGCAGCTGATGGCGCTGCGGGCGATGCCGCACCTCGACGTGATCCGGCCCGCCGACGCCAACGAGACGGTCGAGGCGTGGAAGATGGCGCTCGACCGCACCCACTGCCCGGTCGCCATGGTGCTGACCCGCCAGAACGTGCCGGTGCTCGACCGCGCCAGGTACGCCTCGGCCGAGGGCGCCCAGCGCGGCGGCTACGTGCTGGCCGACCCCGAGGACGGTGAGCCGGAGCTGATCCTGATCGCCACCGGCAGCGAGGTCCAGCTTGCGATCGGCGCCCACGAGGCGCTCAAGGAAGACGGAATCCCCAGCCGCGTCGTCAGCCTCCCCTGCTGGGAGATCTTCGAAAAGCAGGACCAGGAGTACCGCGACGAGGTGCTGCCGCCGGAGGTCACCGCCCGCCTCGCGATCGAGGAGGGCTCGCCGCTCGGCTGGGAGAAATGGGTGGGACCCGAGGGTGCCATCATGGGGATGACCACCTTCGGGCAGTCGGCGCCGTTCAAGGACGTCGAGGCCGAGTTCGGGTTCACCGCCGAGAACGTGGCCAAGGTGGCGCGCGAGGTCGCCGAGCGCGCGACCGCAAACCAACCGACCTGAGGAGGGGTGCGATGAAGCCGACGCAGCGGTTGCACGAACTGGGCCAGAGCCTCTGGCTCGACAACATCACCCGGACGATGCTCCGCGAGGGAGTGCTGGAGGGCTACATCCGCGACCTCTCGGTCACCGGCCTGACCTCGAATCCGACGATCTTCGACAAGGCGATCTCCGGCGGTGACGCCTACGACGAGCAGATCGCCGAGGTGGCGCCGAAGGCGGCCGCCGGTGAAGGCGTCGGCGCCAACGAGAACGAGAAGATCTTCTTCGAACTGGCGCTGGCCGACCTGCGCGATGCCACCGACCTCTTCGCCGATGTCCACCGCCGCACCGCCGGTGTCGACGGCTTCTGCTCGCTCGAGGTCTCACCGCTGATCGCCGACGACGCGGCGGCGACGATCGAGGAGGCGAAGGCGCTCCACGCCAAGGGCGAACGGCCCAACCTCTACATCAAGATCCCCGGCACCGAGGCCGGGCGGGAGGCGATCGAGGAGTCCATCTTCGCCGGGGTGCCGATCAACGTCACCCTGCTCTTCGACGACAAGCAGTACCTCGGCTCCGCCGACGCCTACATGCGCGGGCTCGAACGGCGGATCGAGGCGGGGCTGGATCCCAACGTCGCCTCCGTCGCCTCGCTCTTCATCAGTCGCTGGGACGTGGCGGTCGGCCACGACGTGCCCGACCACCTCGTCAACCGGCTCGGGATCGCGGTCGGCGGCCGCGCCTTCCGCGCCTACCACGAGCTGCTGCAGTCGGACCGCTGGCTGCGGCTGGCGAACGAGGGCGCGCGCCCGCAGCGGCTGCTCTGGGCCAGCACCGGGACCAAGGACCCCGATGCCTCCGACACCCTCTACATCGAGGCCTTCGCCTCGCCGTTCACGGTCAACACGATGCCGGAGCCGACCCTGCACGCCTTCGCCGACCACGGCGAGGTCAAGGAGCTCTTCCCGCCCGACGGCGGCAACTCCGAGCAGGTCCTGGCCGAGTTCGTCGAGGCCGGGATCGACGTCGCCGCCCTCGCGGCCCGCCTCCAGGAGGAGGGCAAAGAGGCCTTCAACAAGTCCTGGAACGAGATGCTGGAGACGATCGGGTCGAAGAGCGGGGTCGCGGCGGGGTGAGCGCTCGCTCGGGGGTATAGGTTCCCGAGCGATGAGCGAGCTGAGGCAAGCGCCCGCCTGGGCCGAGCTCGAGGCCCACTTCGAGAAGGTCCGCGACGCGCACCTGCGCGAGCTCTTCGCCGCCGACCCGGAGCGGGGGGAGCGGCTGGTCGCCGAGGGCGCCGGCCTCTACCTCGACTTCTCGAAGAACCGCGTCACTGACGAGACGCTGCTGCTTCTAGACGCGCTGGCGCGGCAGCGTGGCGTCTTCGAGCGCCGCGAAGCGATGTTCGCCGGCGACCACATCAACGTCTCCGAGGACCGCGCCGTCCTGCATGGAGCGCTGCGGATGCCGCGGGAGCGCTCGCTGATCGTCGACGGGGTCGACGTAGTCAAGGAGGTGCACGAGACGCTTCACCGGATGGCCGCCTTCTGCGAGCGGGTGCGCTCGGAGGAGTGGCGCGGCCACACCGGCAAGCCGATCCGCAACGTGATCAACATCGGCATCGGCGGCTCCGACCTCGGGCCGGTGATGGCCTATGAGGCGCTCAAGCACTACAGCCGCCGCGAGATGGCCTTCCGCTTCGTCTCCAACGTCGACGGCACCGACTTCGCCGAGAAGACCCGCGACCTCGACCCCGCGGAGACGCTCTTCGTCATCTCTTCGAAGACCTTCACCACGCTGGAGACGATGACCAACGCCCGCACCGCCCGCGAGTGGTCGCTGGCCGGGCTCGGCGGCGATGAGGCGGCCGTCGCCAAGCACTTCGTCGCCGTCTCGACCAACGCCGAGGAGGTCTCGAAGTTCGGCATCGATACCGACAACATGTTCGGCTTCTGGGAGTGGGTCGGCGGCCGCTACTCGATGGACTCGGCGATCGGGCTCTCGACGATGCTGGCGATCGGCCCCGCCCGCTTCGCGGAGATGCTCGGCGGCTTCCACGCGATGGACGAGCACTTCCGCACCGCCCCGAGCGGCGCCAACCTGCCGCTGCTGATGGGCCTGCTGTCGGTCTGGTACGCGGACTTCTTCGGCGCCGAGACCTGCGCGGTCCTGCCCTACGACCAGTACCTGCACCGCTTCCCCGCATACCTGCAGCAGCTGACGATGGAGTCGAACGGCAAGCACGTCACCCTCGACGGCGCCCGCGTCGACTACGAGACCGGCGCGATCTACTGGGGGGAGCCGGGGACCAACGGCCAGCACAGCTTCTACCAGCTGATCCACCAGGGGACGAAGCTGATTCCCTGCGACTTCATCGCCTTCACGCACTCGCTCAACCCGCTCGGGAACCACCACGACCTGCTGGTCG
>JBQCCT010000176.1:0-3889 GCA_051961955.1 Solirubrobacterales bacterium | reverse complement strand
CATGGCTGGCGGGAGTTCTCGAGCCGCAGCTGGATGGTCGCGATCGTCGTTTCCGCGGGGATCAGCAACGCGATCTTCTTCCCGGTCTTCCAAGTCCTTGGCCCCACCGTGGCCCGCGAATCGCTCGGCGGCTCCAGCTCCTGGGCGCTGATCATGGCCCTCTGGGGCGCCGGCGGGCTGGTCGGCGGCTTCGTCGCCCTCTCCCTTCGTCCCCGTCGCCCGCTGCTGGTCAGCGAGGGCTTCGTCCTCTTCTTCGCCCTGCCGGTGGTCCTGCTCGCGATCCCCTCCACGACCGGTCTGATCGCCGCCGGAGCGCTGGTCGGCGGCAGCACCGTCAGCCTCGCCGAGATCCTGTACGACACGACCACCGCCCAACAGATCCCGCCCGACCGCCTCGCCAGCGTCGTCGCCTACGACTGGTTCGGCTCCCTGGCGCTGGAGCCGGTGGGTCTGGCGCTGGTCGGCCCACTGGCCGCGGGCGCCGGGATCTCGACCACCCTCTGGCTCGCCGCCGCATCCATGCTGCTCTGCCAGCTCTGCGTCCTCCTCGTCCCCAGCGTCCGCCGCCTCGAAGCTCGGAGCGAACCCGGCACCCCACTCCCGCCGCCGCGTCCGATCGAGGCGGGGGATTAGAGCGTCCGCAGCGCTGCTTCGGCGGCGTTGAAGCCGCAGATGCCGTGGGCGCCGGCGCCGGGTGGGGTTGCGGCGGAGCAGATGAAGACGCCGGGGATGCCGCTCCAGTAGGGGACCGGGGCGATGCGAGGACGGAGGAGCAGCTGGACGGGGCCGTTGGCGCCGGTGGCGATGTCGCCTTCGACGAGATTAGGGTTGGCGGCCTCGATCTCGGCGGGGGTGCGGGTGGCGGTGGCGACGATGCGCTCGCGCAGGCCGGGGGCGAAGCGTTCGATCTGGTCGAGGACGGTCTCAGTGGCGTCGCCGCCGTAGCCGCGGGGGACATGGGCGTAGGCCCAGACCGGGTGCAGGTTGCCCTTCGAGCGGCCGGGGTCGGCGAGGTACTGTTGGCCGACGAGGACGAAGGGACGCTCGGGGAGGCGGCCGCGGTTGTTCTCGCGCTCGGCGGTGGCGATTTCCTCGAAGCTGCCACCGAGGTGGACGGTGCCGGCGCGGCGGGCGGGCTCGTAGGCCCAGGGAACACCGCCCTCGACGGCGAGGTCGAGCTTGAAGGCCGCCGGCCCGTGCTTGAAGCGGCGGTAGGCGCGGGCAACGCGCGGCGGCAGGCGCTCGCCCGCCAATTCGAGGACACCGCGCGGGGAGAGGTCGAGGACGACGACATCGGCATCCGGCAGCTCGGCGAGCGAGCGCACGCGGCGTCCGGTCTCGATCGTGCCGCCGCTGGCGCGGATCACCGACGCCCAGGCCTCGGCCAACGCCACTGAACCGCCCTTCACCACCGGCCAGCCATAGGCATGGCCGGCGCTGATCAGCGCCATCCCGATCGCGGCGCTGAGCGGCCGGTCGAGGCGGGCGAAGGAGTGCGCCGCGACCCCGCCGAAGAGCGCTGCCGCCTCAGGCGTCCCCAGCGTGCGCGCCAGGGCACTCGCCGGCAGCGCCGAAGCGAGGCCGAAGCGGGCCAGCCGCAACGGGTGGCGGGGGAAGTGGATCAGCGGGTGGTAGATGTCTTCGCTCAGCGCGTCATAACCCTCGGCCGAGGAGCCGAAGACCCGCTTCCAGCGCGAACCCCCCTCCCCCAGCCCCGCTGCCGTCGCCTCCAGCGAGCGCAGCATCGCCGCGCCGCCGCCCCCGTCCAGCGGGTGGGCGAGGTCGATCTCCGGCCAGAGCCACTCGAGCCCGTGGCGCTCCAGTTCCAGGCCCGGCGAGGCGACCGCCGGCGAGGAGACCGCCATCGGGTGGAAGGCGCTGCACTCGTCGTGCAGCAGGCCCGGCACCGTCAGCTCCGAACTGCGCGCGCCGCCGCCGATCGCCGCGGCGGCCTCGATCACGGTGACCTCGATCCCACGGCTCGCAAGCGTGGCGGCGCAAGCCAACCCGTTGGGCCCGGAGCCGACGACGATCGCGCTGCTCATACCGTCACATCATTCATGAGCCACGCGAACTGCATCAAATTTCCTACCCGCCAGACCGGAAATTTGATGCAGTTCGGAGGTCGGAGCAGTGGACCGGGAACTCCTCGCCCAGCCAGGGCTGGCAGCGGGCCATGTCGGCGACGTTGACGTAGCCCTCCTCGACCAGGCCGTCGGCCGCGTCCCAGATCCGGTAGCGCTGGCGCTGCACGTGGGCGGGTTGGGACTCCAGCGTCACGATCCGCAGCTCCCCCGGCCGAAAGTGGCAGCGCTCCTGCACCGCCGCCAGCAGCCGATGGTCGTGGAAGTGGCCGTCGCCGAAGTTGTAGCCCAAGACGACGCCGGCGACGAGCTCCCCCTCACGCACGTCGTAGGCCTCGACGTCCGCGACCGCACGCGCGGTCAGCGCATTCAGCGCCCGCCCGTGCGAGTGCATCGAGCGGAAGGCGAGGCCTTTGTAGAGGAGCACCTCGATCAGCTCCGGCTCGTAGAACTTGAGCAGCTGCTCGCCGACGATCGGCGCCGCCTTCACCACCTTGCGGTCGAGCCTCGCCTCGGCGCCCGTGTCACGGCGGAACAGCCACTGGCTGGTCGCCCAGTTGCCGGCGTAATAGCGCATCGAAGGCAGGAAGGAGACGAGGTCGGGACGGAAGTTCCCCAGCAGCGGTAGACCGACGCAGGTCAGCGCCAGGATCGCCGGCAGCAGCGGGTCGTCCACGGACGACCAGGGCACGCTGCCGTAGTGGCCGAAGAGGAAGAGCAGGCCGAAGACCATGAACACGTTCCACTCCAGCGGAACCGCCAGCGGGAACGTCGAGAAGATGTGGACGTGGAAGATCACCATCCCGGCGACGGCGAGCGTCTGCAGCGGCCCGCCGTTGCTGAGGATCAGGACCAGCGGCAAGGTGAACTCCATCACCGTGCCGAAGTGGGCGACCGTCGCGCCGAGCCGCGAGGGCAGCAGGTCCTCCGGGTGGTTGGTATAGAGGCGGCGCTTTGCGGCCCGCCAGCGGTTCCAGGGCGTGTTGCTGATCATCACCGTGACCACGAAGGGGAAGTGGCGGTTCAGCTTTGAGCTGGCGGCGCCCCACCAGATACAGAAGAAGACGAGCGAGGCGGCGATCACCAGGTTGGTCAACGGGAAGAGGAAGATCAGCGAGAGGTTGCCGTAGACCTCCGCCCGCGCCGCCAGGAACGGGACCTTGTCGCGCAGGCCGAGCGCCGCCAGCAGAGCCAGCATCACCCCCACCGCGGCCGGGCTGAGCCGGTCGGCGGTGCCGCCGGCGACCCACGGGGCGCTGCCGTTCACCCCCGGCGCGATCAGCAGGAACAGCAGCGCCCCGAGCAGCCCTATATATAGAGCGACGTCGAGCGGGGTCCGCACCGTCCCCCTCGTCCCCGGCACCTTCTCGGGCCAGGGCGGCAGCCGCGTCGTCCCCGGCCGCAGCCAGTAGAGGAAGCCGCCTACCATCGGGCTGAAGCGCAGGGTCAGCGGCAGCGAGCCGGCGCCCAGCCCCAGCACCTCCCACAGCATCGTCCACACCACCGCCTTCTCGAAGACGATCGGCGCGCTCCACTCCGGCCAGCCGCTGGTCGCCTCGATCAGCAGGAAGCCGAGCCCGGCGTAGGCGAGGACCTTGAAGACGTAGAGGAAGTAGACGGCGACCGGCGTCCCGAACCCGTTCAGCGCCCAGTCCTGCGCCAGCGGCTCGATCCGCTGCAGGTGCGGCAGGCGCCGCCACTCGGCGACCTCGAACGGCGGCGGCGCGGGATCTAACAGTCCCATGGGATTGAAGCATCCATTCGTCTAGTCACGCAGGGCTCGTTCAAAGTCGATTCCCCCGATG
>JBQCCT010000175.1:0-4876 GCA_051961955.1 Solirubrobacterales bacterium | reverse complement strand
CGCGACCGTGGCGATCAGCACCAGCAGCAGCCGGCCCCACGACGGGGCGAGCAGGAAGAACGGGCTGCTCACGTTGCTCTCGTCGCGCAGGATCAGCGCGCCCTGGCCGAAGTAGCTGAGTACCAGGGCCGGGAACACGAGCAACAGCCAGGCCCGGGTGATCGGCTTACGCCCGAAGTGCCCCATGTCCGCGTAGAGCGCCTCGGCCCCGGTGATCGCGAGGACGACGGCGGCGAGGGCGAAGAAGGCGGTGCCGAAGTGGCCGACGAGGAAGTCGAGGGCATAGCTCGGCGACAGCGCCTCGAGCACCTGCGGGTGGACGGCGATGCCGGCGATCCCGCAGGCGCCGATCACGAGGAACCAGACGACCATCACCGGCCCGAAGGCGCGGCCGACGGCGGCGGTGCCGAAGCGCTGAGTCGCGAAGAGGACGACGATGATCGCCGCCGTGATCGGCACGACCAGGTGCTCGAGCGAAGGTTCGACCACCTTCATTCCTTCGACCGCCGAGAGGACCGAGATCGCCGGCGTGATCATGCTGTCGCCGAAGAAGAGCGAGGCGCCGAAGATGCCGAGCGCCGCCAGCACCAGCTTCGTCCGCCGCCCGCCCGGCATACCGCCGCGCCGGATCAGCGTGATCAAGGCCATGATCCCGCCCTCGCCCTGGTTGTCGGCCCGCATCACCAGCAGCACGTACTTGAGCGTGACCACGATCGTCACCGCCCAGAAGATCAGCGAGATCACCCCGTAGACGCTCGAATGCGTCTCCGCCACCGGGTGCGGATCGGAGGGGTTGAAGACCGCCTGGATCGTGTAGAGCGGGCTGGTGCCGATGTCGCCGAAGACGACGCCGAGGGCGCCGAGCACCAGCGCCGCCTGCGCGGGCGTGCGGGTCTTTCCGGAGGTGTTGGCGTCGGTGCTCAGCGGTCTTCACCCTACGGACCCGGTGCAGGCCGGCTCTTCACAAAATCTATATGCCGCCCGGCGAAATCTTGATGCGGCCTTGATGGCTGCGGTCGCATGATCTAGATGCACGACTAGATCGACAGATCGGCCCGAAGGAGGTCGATGATGAGCGTAGACAGCGGCGCCCTTGCAACGGGCCGGCCGCGCTTAGGACCGGCGCGCCTCCCCTCGCCGACCCTTCGGTTCCGCGTCCGGCTTCGGCGCCACAAGCTCGAACGGCAACTGGCGGCCGGCGCGGACCCGAATGCCACTGATGAGCTGCGCGAGCGAGCTCGCCAGCTCGTCGCAGAGGAGAGCCGTCGCTCGATCGCAGCGAGCCTTCGGCGGTTCCTCGAGGACGCAAGCTCGCGGCCGCGGCCGTTCTCCTCGCGGGTGCCGATCGCCCGCAATGCGATCCGCGACTCGCGTGGGGACATCGAGGGGATCATCGAGCGTTTGGACACCCGCAACTACCTCTGCCCCCAGGGGGTCGCCCAGCTCTCCTTGCTCCTGAGGGAAGGAACGAGCCCGCTCTTCGGTTCGGCCACGCCTTCACGGCAGCTTCGCTGGAGCCTCTTGGCCGCGGTCGACGGCTTGGAGGGCGGTCCCGTTCTCGTCGCCTGACTCAGGCGGAGCTGGCGGCACTTCGGCCGTTGGCGCTGAGGACGCGATGGTCGGCAGGCCCCGGTCGGAGGATCAACACCTCAGCTGGCGCCTTCTCCAGCAGCCAGACCAGATCGTCGCCGGAGAAGCCGGTCGTGCCCGTTGCAGTCGCCGAGACCACTACCCGGTCGAAATCCTCATGCTGGAGAAGCCGCGCCAGGGCGTGGCGGTAGGACCGGCCGCGTTCGATCCGGGCGTCCACCGGGACGCCCTGGGAGCTGGCGCGCTGTTCGATCGCCTCCAGCATCGCCATCGCCCTGTCGGCCTCCTTGGGTATCGCGCAGTCGAGCGGCAGGCTTTTCGGCACGCGGGCGAGGTAGGCGGGCATCAGGGTGGCGTGCTCGGCGAGGGCGAGACGCAGCGCCGCATCGACCGCCCGGCGGGAGATCTCGGCGCCGGTGAAAGGCAGGAGGATGTGATGGACGGCGTCAGCATCGCTCCCGGCCCGGTGCCGCCGGGCGATCAGGAAGCCGAGCGCCAGGCCCAGGATCAGGGCGAGGCCGACAAGGAAGTGCTCGATCACTTCCCGTCCTCCCTCAAGCCGCGGTGGGCGACGATCCGCACGTCCACGCCCGGCGGCGTCGCCTGCATCAGCCGCTGCGGCAGCCGTTCACGCAACCGCGCCCAGCCTCGCACCGGCTTCGACTCGCCGACCATGATGTAGGTGGTGTTGCGCTCGCGGACCACCCGCGCCACCGCGGCGACGACATCGTCGTGCTCCTCGACCAGGAAGGTGGCGCCCAGGACCGAGGCGAGCCGGCGCAGCGCGCTCACCTGATCCTCCAGCTCGCCCTCGATCGACTGGCCCGGGGGCTTGACCCAGAGCAGGTCGAGGTCGGTCCCCAGGCGCTGCGCCGATCGCCATGCCCGCCGCACCAGGCGCTGCGAGCTGGGCTGCGGGCGCACCAGCGCCAGCAGCCGCTCGCCGACCGCCTTCGGCGCGTCTTCGGAGACTTTGTCTTCTTCGCCGCGGGTGCCAAGCTGCTCGACCTCGCTGTAGACGAGGCGCTTGGACTCGACGTCTTCGGCGACCTGGCGCAGGCTCACCTCCCGCAGGGCGGCGAGGTTCTCGATCTTGAAGAAGTTGTCGAGGGCGGCCTGGATGTTCTCGCCGGGATAGACCTTTCCCGCCCGCAGGCGCTCGATCAATGCCTCCGGGGTGAGGTCGATCAGCACCACCTCATCGGCGGTGCCGAGGACCGAGTCGGGAACGGTCTCCCGCACCCGCACCCCGGTCAGCTCGGCGACCTGGTCGTTCAGCGACTCAAGGTGCTGGACGTTGACGGTGGAGAAGACGTCGATCCCCACCGCCAGCACGTCCTCGATGTCCTCGTAGCGCTTCTCGTGGTCGGAGCCCGCGGCGTTGGTGTGGGCCAGCTCGTCAATCAGGGCCAGCTCCGGCCGGCGGGCGAGGAGGCCGGGGAGGTCCATCTCCTCGACCTCCATCTCGCCGACCGCGGCCCGGCGCCGGGGCACGACCTCAAGGCCGCGCGCCTGGGCGCTCGTCTCCTCGCGCTTGTGGGGCTCGAGGTAGCCGATCGCGACATCGCGCCCTGCGTCGGCTTCGGCGTGGCCCTCCTGCAGCATCCGGTAGGTCTTGCCGACGCCCGCGGCCATGCCGAGGAAGATCTTGTATCGGCCGCGCGACACGGCGCCCCCGTTCAGGCCCCCAGCAGGTTGTGGACGACGAGGTCGATCAGCTTGATCCCGACGAAGGGGGCAACGAGGCCGCCGAGGCCGTAGATCAGCATGTTGCGCCGCAAAAGCGCGTTAGCGCCGATCGGCCGGTAGCGCACGCCGCGCAAGGAGAGCGGGATCAGCAGCGGGATCACGAGCGCGTTGAAGATCACCGCTGAGAGGATCGCCGATTCAGGCGTCCCCAGCGACATGATGTTGAGCGCGTCGAGCGGTCCCTGTTCTCCCGCGACGGCCCAGGTGGTCGCGAACATCGCCGGCAGGATCGCGAAGTACTTGGCGACGTCGTTGGCGATCGAGAAGGTGGTCAGAGCGCCCCGGGTGATGAGTAGCTGCTTGCCGACCTCCACGATCTCGATCAGCTTCGTCGGGTTGGAGTCGAGGTCGACCATGTTGCCGGCCTCGCGGGCGGCCTGGGTGCCGCTGTTCATCGCCACCCCCACATCGGCCTGGGCCAGGGCGGGAGCGTCATTGGTGCCGTCGCCGGTCATCGCGATCAGCCGCCCACCGGCCTGTTCTTCGCGGATCAGCTCCAGCTTGCGCTCCGGGGTCGCTTCGGCGAGGAAGTCGTCCACCCCTGCCTCCTCGGCGATCTTCGCCGCGGTCAGCCGGTTGTCGCCGGTGACCATGATCGTCCTGATTCCCATTGCCCGCAGCTGGTCGAAGCGGGCCTTCATGCCTTCCTTGATTACGTCTTTGAGATAGACCACGCCCAAGACGTGCTCGTCGCGGGCGACCGCCAGCGGGGTGCCGCCCTCGCGGCCGATCCGGTCGAGCTGGCCCCGCAGCTCGGCGGGGGGGCGACCGCCCTCTGAGCTCACCCATTTCTCGATCGCATCGCCCGCGCCCTTGCGCAGGCGGGCGCCGTTGAAATCGACTCCGCTCATCCGCGTCTCGGCGGTGAAGGGGACGAAGCTCGGCTCGTGGCCGTCGAAGTCGTGCTCGCGGATGCCGTAGGTCTTGGCGAGGACGACGATCGAGCGCCCCTCCGGGGTCTCGTCGGCGAGCGAGGCCATCTGCGCCGCCTCGGCCAGCTCCTCGACGGCGACGCCGGGCATCGGCATGAACTCGACCGCCTCCCGGTTGCCGAGCGTGATCGTGCCGGTCTTGTCGAGCAGCAGCACGTCGCAGTCGCCCGATGCCTCGACCGCCCGGCCGGAGAGGGCGAGGACGTTGCGCCGCACCAGCCGGTCCATGCCGGCGATCCCGATCGCCGAGAGCAGGGCGCCGATCGTGGTCGGGATCAGCGCCACCAGCAGCGCGATCAGCGTCGTCTCCGAGAGTTCGGTGCCGGCGAAGAGTGCGAAGGGGCGCAACGAGACGACGACCGCGATGAAGACCAGCGTCAGCGCTGCCAGCAGAATGCCGAGGGCGATCTCGTTCGGGGTCTTGCGCCGCTCGGCCCCCTCGACCAGGCCGATCATCCGGTCGAGGAAGGTCTCGCCGGGCTTGGCGGTGATCCGCACGACGATCTCGTCCGAGAGCACGCGGGTGCCGCCGGTGACGGCCGAGCGGTCGCCCCCCGATTCGCGGATCACCGGCGCGGATTCACCGGTGATGGCGGACTCGTCGA
>JBQCCT010000174.1:0-10455 GCA_051961955.1 Solirubrobacterales bacterium | reverse complement strand
TTTCTCTTCAGCCGCTTCGGGGTGCCGTCCTTCGTCGTCACCCTCGCGGGCTTATTGGCCTGGCAGGGAGCGCTGCTGCAGGTCCTGGGATCGACCGGGTCGATCAACCTCACCGATCCGAAGATCACCGGCCTCGCCAACACCTTTTACTCGGATGCGGTCGGCTGGATCTTCGCGGCGCTGGCGATCGCGGCTTACGGGGCGGTGCTTGCGATCGGCTACAAACGGCGCCGCGATGCGGGACTCGACACCCAGAGCCCCACCTCGTTGATCGTGCGCTTCGTGCTGGTCTCGGTGGTGGTCATTGTCGCGATCTCGGTTCTCAACTCCAACCGTGGCCTGCCGCTGGCGGTGCTGATCCTGCTCGGCTTCGTGGTCGGGATGGAGTACGTGGTGAAGATGACCACCTTCGGCCGCCACGTCTTCGCGGTCGGCGGCAACGCCGAGGCGGCACGGCGGGCCGGTATCGGCGTCAACGGCATCCGCATCGCGGTCTTCGGGATCGCCGGCACGATGGCGGCGATCGGCGGCATCATGGCCGCCTCGCGCCTCCTCGCCGTCAACCAGAACTCGGGCGGCAACGAACTACTACTGCTGGCGATCGCCGGCCCGGTGATCGCCGGGACCAGCCTCTTCGGCGGCCGCGGCTCGGTCTGGACGGCGCTGCTGGGCGCGCTGGTGATCGGCTCGATCTCCAACGGGATGGACCTGCTCGCCCTCTCATCGGCGGTCAAGTTCATGGTCACCGGCGGCGTCCTCCTGCTCGCGGTGTTGGTCGACGCGGTGGCCCGCCAGCAGCGCCAGGCCTCGGGTCGGGTTTAGCCGGCGGCTCGGCGAGAGACGAGGAGTGCGGCGCCCATCGCGCCGCCGAGGTCGCCTAGCGAGACCACGCGGACGGCGGGTGGGCGCTCGTTGACGAAGAGGTGCTTGTCCATCTCTTCGGTCAGCGGTCCCATTAACCGCTCGCCGAAGCGGACGCCGAGGCCGCCGCCGATGATCACCGCTTCCGGGTCGAGCAGGTTGACGGCGGAGGCGATGCCGGTCCCGAGCGCCTCGACCGCCCGCTCGATGAGCTGCTCGGTCAGCTTGTCGCCGCGGTCGAGAGCGCGCTCCCAGATGCCGCTGGTCAACCGCGGTTTGCCGTGCTTCTCCATCAGCTTGAAGAGGTCGGTCTTGTGGCCCTCTTCGTGCTGGCGGCGGGTCTCGGCTTCCATCGCCGAGCGGCCGGCGTAGGCCTCAAGGCAGCCGCGCCGCCCGCACGGGCACTTGGCGCCGCCGCGCTTGACGACCATGTGGCCGATCTCCCCGGCGGCGCCGCGGCCCAGCCACGGCTTGCCGTCGAGGACGAGGCCGCCGCCGACGCCGGTTCCCCAGAAGATCCCGATCAGGCTCTGGAACTCCTGGCCGGCGCCAAGGTGGAACTCGGCTTCGGTCGCGACCTGGACGTCGTTGCCGATCCGCACCTCAGTTCCGAGCGCTTTCTTCAAGGCTTCGGCGAGAGGAAAGCTGCCCTCCCAGCCGGGCAGGTTGCGGGCGCCCGAGACGACCCCCGTCTTCTCGTCGGCGTCGCCGGGTGAGCCGACCCCGACCCCGGCGAGCTCGCCGCTCTCGACCCCGGCTTCCTTCGCCGCCTCGCGCAGCCCCGCTGCCATCGCCTCGGCCACGTCCTCGGGGCCGCCGCTGGTCGGCGTCGGCTGCCGCGCCTGCCCCAGCACGTCTCCGTGCGTATCGACAACCACCGTCTGGATCTTCGTCCCACCAAGGTCGATCCCACCGCGCAGATCAGCCACGATTCGCAGTCTATGCCCCGTTTGCCGACGGGCCGATTTCCCGACATATACGTGGGTTTGAGGCCCATCGACATTAGGGTGGCGGGATGGCGGTGAAGGGCTGGAGGCTTTGGTGGGCAAAGCGGCGCTGGTATGAGCGCAATCGCCGGCTGCTGCGGCGGTGGCGGATCGATCGGCACGCGGCGCGGGGTGGGTTCTTCGTCCGCCATCCGGTCGAGGGCGAGGTGCTGGAGGCGCTTGACGAGGGGCGGCTGACGATCGGCGAGGGGACGCTGCTGGAGCCGGGTTGCTGGCTGACGCTGGCGCCGGGCGCGCGGATCGAGATCGGCGCCGGCTGCTTCCTCAACCGCAACGTGATGATCGCGGCCTACGAGAGCGTCACGATCGGGCACCACACGATGCTCGCCAACGGCTGCTTCGTCGGCGATGCCGAGCACCGCTATGACGACCCGACGCAGCCGATCACTTGGCAAGGCTTCAGCTCGAAAGGCCCGGTGCGGATCGGCGAGAACTGCTGGTTCGGGGTCAACTGCGCGGTGACCAGCGGCGTCAGCGTCGGCGATCGCTGCGTGATCGGCGCCAACTCGGTCGTCAACCGGAACGTCGAGGGGGGCACGATTGCCGCTGGAGTCCCGGCCAAGCCGATCCGAAAGATCGAGTTCGCAACGCCTGAGGACTAGCAACCAGCGAACTTTTCTGTTTCTTTTGTCACAGAAGCGTCACGAAGTGCGCCTATAATTTCCAACGGATGGCCGTGACCCCGAAGGGCATGGACCAATGGATGCGAATCTCCCGAACCTTCTAGTGGATACCCCTCGTCCGGCTGCGGCCGCGCTTGCGCTGCGCACGAAGGCCGATCTGCGCGCTGCCCTGAAGGACGCCCGCCGCGAGGGCCGGACGATCGGCCTGGTGCCGACGATGGGCTACCTGCACGAGGGCCACCTCTCGCTGATCCGCGCGGCCCGCGCCGTGTGCGACCTGGTGGTGATGAGCCTCTTCGTCAACCCGACCCAGTTCGGCCCGGGCGAGGACCTCCACCGCTCCCGGCGGGACGCGGAGCGCGACCTCCGCCTCGCCGCCGAGGCCGGTGCCGACCTCGTCTTCGCCCCCGCCGTCGAGGAGGTCTACCCCGATGGCTTCGCCACCCGGGTCGAGGTCGCCGGCCCGCTCACCGAGGTCCTCGACGGCGATCCTTCCCGGCGCGGCCCGGAGCACTTCCGCGGCGTCACCACCGTCGTCGCCAAGCTCTTCAACGTCGTTCAGCCCGACGCGGCCTACTTCGGCCAGAAGGACGCCCAGCAGGCGGCGGTGGTCCGCCGCCTGGCCCGCGACCTCGACTTCCCGGTGCGGATCGAGGTGCTGCCGACCGTGCGCGAGCCCGACGGCCTGGCGATGAGATCCCGCAACGCCTACCGGGAGCCGGCCGACCGCGAGCGGGCGACGGCGCTGACGCTCGCCCTCGCCGCCGCCGAGCGCGGCGCCCACGCCGGCTCGCTCGGGCTGGGCCTGGAGGCCGCCCGCCGCGAGCTCGAGGCCGCCGGGATCGAGCCCGAGTACCTCGAGGCCCGCGACGCGGAGACGCTCTCGCCCGTCAAGCAGCTCTCCGACCGGCCCGTACTGGTCGCCGTCGCCGCCCGCGTCGGTGCCGCGCGCCTGATCGACAACGTCTTGATCCAACCCGACAACGTCTCGGACCAACCGAACACCTAGCCCGCGAAAGGGGAGACAGTGCAAAGACAGATGCTGAAGTCGAAGATCCACCGGGCGACGGTGACCGACTGTGACGTCGATTACATCGGCAGCATCACGATCGACACCGAGCTGATGGCCGGCGCCGATCTGATTACCAACGAGCAGGTCCACGTCTGGGACGTCGACAACGGCTCCCGCTTCGTCACCTACGTGATCGACGGCGAGCCCGGCTCGGGGACGATGCAGGTGAACGGTGCCGCCGCCCACCTGGTCGAGCCCGGCCACAAGATCATCGTCGCCTCCTTCGGCGCCTACGACGAGGCCGACCTCGAGCGTTACTCGCCGGTGGTCGTCCACGTCGACGACGACAACCGCGCGATCGCCGTCGACAGCCATCCCGAGGTGCTGCTCTCATGAGCTCCGGCGCCCGCTCCCACACCGCCCCGACCTCCGACCGCAAGCCGGTCAGCCTGCCGCGCCTGATGGAGATGAAGGCCAACGGCGAACCGATCGTGATGGTCACCGCCTACGACTACCCCTCGGCGACCGTGGCCGAGGCGGCCGGCGTCGACATCGTCCTGGTCGGCGATTCCGCCGCCAACGTCGTCCTCGGCTACGCGGACACGAAGCTGGTCTCGATGGAGGAGATGCTCGTGCTCGGCAAGGCCGTCCGCCGCGGCTTGAAGACGCCGCTGATGGTCGGCGACATGCCGATGGGCAGCTACGAGGCGAGCAACGAGGAAGCTGTCAAGAGCGCTCAGCGCCTGGTCAAGGAGACCGGCTGCGGAGCGGTGAAGTTGGAGGCCGGCGGCGTCATCGTCGAGCGCGCCCGGGCGATCGTCCAGTCCGGCATCCCGGTGATGGGCCATGTCGGCCTCACCCCGCAGACCGCGACCGCCCTCGGCGGCTACAAAGCCCAGGGCAAGAGCGCGAAGAGCGCGATCAAGATGCTGGAGGACACGCTGGCGCTGCAGTCGGTCGGCTGCTTCGCGATCGTGATCGAGGCCGTCCCCTCGGCGATCACCGACGAGATCGCCAAACGCCTGGAGGTGCCGACGATCGGCATCGGCGCCGGCCCCGGCACCTCGGGGCAGGTGCTCGTCTTCCACGACCTGCTGGGGATCACCACCGGCCACATGGCGAAGTTCGTCAAGCGCTACGCCGACGTCCACGAGACGATGGTCGAGGCGGTCAAGCGCTACGGGACCGAGGTCCGCACCCGCCACTTCCCCGAACCCGACCACGTCTACAGCGTCGAGCCCGCCGAGCTGGACGAGTTCCGCCGCTACCTCAGCGAAGAGAGCCTGGCCAGCGCCAAGGGCTGGGAGTGGGAGCCGCTGCCCTAGGGAGCGACGACGCTCGGCGGCGGGGGCAGGTCCGAGGCAGGCGAGCAGTCTTCTGCTTCGGAGGCGGCGAAGGCGCGGCAGAGTTCGGCGCTGAAGCCGGGTCCGGTCAGCGGCACGGTGCCGACGCCCGGCAAGGGGATCGAGAGGTCGCCGCTCCAGCTCGCTGGAGCTTCCGACGCGGCTGAGTAGGAGGCGCTCCCGGCGAACGGCGTCACCGGTTCCAACGCGGCCGTTTCCGGCTGCTTGCCCCGCCGGCTGAGGCGGAGGACTTTCTTCGGGGTGACTTCGAAGGCGATCCTCTCGATCTTGACCCGTCCCAGCCGTTCAGAGACGTCAGCCGAGAGGAAGCTCATCGTGGAATGGGGTTCTCTGGGGTCGCCCTTGAATTGCAGCGCTTCGAAGGAGATGGTGCGGCCTTCTTCTTTCAGCTTGGCTGAGAGCAAATCCACCTCTTCGGCCGGGCGCGCCTTTTCTTCGACGCTGCGCGAAAAGCTGCTGGTGAGGCGCCGGTGGGCGTGCTTGCAGATGTGTTTGATGTGGAGGAGGAAGACCCCTCCGTGGAGGCTGTGGACGCCGGCGACCCCGGGCTCCCCGGTGAAATCGACACTGCCGCGAAAGCGGCCTCCGTAGAAGCCGATGCGTTCCCCGCATCGCTTCTTGCCAGGGAAAAGCGGCACCACCAGTTCCTGCTTCAGGTGGAAGCGGATATGGACCTCGCCGAGCGTGCCGAAGTCGGCGTCGACCCGGCGGCTGCTGGCGTGCCCGAGGACCGAGTAGCCCACCGAAACTGCCCCTTTGCTCGCGCTCAGTTCCACGTGACGATGGTCTTCGGCGTGGAGTTCGATCGAATACCCGTTTCTGGTCGGGAGGCTGACATGGAGCTGGAAGAGGCCCGGGTGTTTGTGGCTCCCGAGCTTGGCGCCGGCGGCAGCAGGCAGAGCGAGCAGGGCGACCGCTGCGCAGACCAGACACACCAGACACCCCCTTGCCTTCATCGGCAGCAGAGTATTCGACGCGGTCCCGGTTGTTTCTCATCGGTGGTTCCTTGAGTCGAACTACCATTGCGGCAGCGATGCCGATCTACGAGTTCGAGTGCGAGGAGTGCGGGGGGCGTTTTGAGGAGTTGATTACCGCTGGGCAGCCGGTCGCCTGCCCTCAGTGCGGGTCGGAGCGGACGCGGCGGCTGCTCTCGCAGGTCTCGCCGCCGGGGCGGCAGCCGCGGGGGGCGAAGGTGCGCTCGGATGAATCGCGGCGGCGGGAGCGGGAGTCGGCGCGGCAGGAGCGCCTGGGAGAGTCGCGCAAGCGCAAGGCGGCGGAGAAATCGTGAGCACGAGCGCCGAGGAGCGGCGGGAGCAACTGGTCACGCTCTACAAGGAAGTTCAGGACTGCACCAAGTGCCCCCTGCACGAGACCCGCACCAAGGCGGTCTTCGGGGCGGGCAACGCCGACGCCGACCTGATGTTCGTCGGCGAGGCGCCGGGAGCCGAAGAGGACCGGCAGGGGCTGCCGTTCGTCGGTCGCGCCGGGCAGCTGCTGAACCAGATGCTGGGGGAAATCGGCCTTGCCCGCGAGGACGTCTTCATCGCCAATGTGTTGAAGTCGCGGCCGCCTGGCAACCGCGATCCACTGCCGCTGGAGATCCAGGCCTGCGAGCCTTATCTCTGGGAGCAGGTAGGACTGATCGAGCCGCGGGTCGTCTGCACGCTCGGCAACTTCGCGACCAAGCTCCTCACCGGCAGCCCGACCGGGATCACCAAGGTGCGCGGCACCCCGCAGGTGCAACAGCTCGGCAGCCGAACCGTCTACCTCCTGCCGCTCTTCCACCCGGCCGCCGCTTTGCGCACGCCCGCGGTCAAGCAGACCCTGCAGGAAGACTTCGCGACGATCCCGGCGCTGCTCGAACGGCCGCTGCCCGGCCCCGTCCCCAGCGCCGAGGAACTGGCCGAGGCCGAGGAAGAGGGCGGCACGACTCCGCCGCCGCCCAGCGACCAGCTCGGCTTCTTCGGCTGATTAGCTCGCTGGCGATCGATGGAGGTATTCCAGACCCATAGCGCTGCCGAGACCGAGGCCCTGGGGGCGCGAATCGCCGAGTGGCTGAAGCCGGGGGACGTCGTCGTCCTCTCCGGCGACCTCGGCAGCGGCAAGACGACGCTGGTCCGCGGTGCCTGCCGCGCCCTCGGCTTCACGGGCCCAGTCACCTCCCCGACCTTCACGATCGGCCAGCGCTACGAGGGCGGCCGCCTGCCCGTCTCCCACCTCGACCTCTATCGCCTGCAGACGCTGGAGGACGAGGACCCGGCCCTGCTCGACGACTACCTCGGCCCCGACGGGATCGCCTTCGTCGAGTGGCCCGCCACCGGCTCCGGCCGGCTCGGCCGCCCCGCCCTCGAGGTCCGGCTCTCCCACCAGGGTGAGGAGCAGCGACGGATAGAAGTCAACTGGTAGGGGTAGCTGCAAGCGCGACGAAACACGTTTAAGCGTGTTGAGGCAAGAGTGCGCCCAGTAGCATCGGCGCTCGAAATTTCGATTCGAGAAAGGCAAAAGGACGGGATGAAGGGACTGAAAGCGCTTGCGGCTGTTTTCCTCGTGAGCGGACTGCTGGCAACCGTGGTGCCCGCGACGGCCGGCGCGGTGGCTTACAAGCACTATGTGGCCTGCGGGGTCTCCCAGAAGGCCAAGCCCGCGCATAGCTGTCCGAAGAAAGCCAAGAAGGGCGCCTTCTTCAAAAGCCTGAAAGGCGACGTCGTCTACACCGTCTGCGTCAAGTTCCCGAGTGGGAAGAACCTTTGCGCCCAATCCCAGGAAGCCGAACGGGGGACCCTCTACGTGAACAAGATCACCTCGACGATCCCCGGCAGACACGTCGTCAGCTGGTTCGTCAAAGGTAGAAAAGTCGGGTCCTGGACTTTCAAGGTCACGGGGTAGCAACGCCCTGAACGTCGTCGGTTTCGACACCGCGACGGTCGACACCGTCGCCTGCGCCTGGTGCGACGGTGAGGTCCTGCATGAGTCGCAGCTGGGGCTCTCCCCGCAGGGGCGGCCCCTGCACGCGACCCGCCTCCTGGCGGAGATTGAGCGGGCAGCCACCGCAGCGGGTGGCTGGGACGCGGTCGACCTGCTCGCGGTCGGGCTTGGCCCCGGCACCTTTACCGGCCTGCGGGTGGGAATCGCGACCGCCCGCGGCCTCGGTGTCAGCCTCGGCCTGCCGGCGCGGGGAGTCTGCACGCTCGACGCGCTGGCGGCGGGGATCAGCGAGGCCGGCGCTCGCGGTGAGCGGCTGGCGGTGCTGGACGGCTGGCGCGGCGAGGTCTTCGCGGCGCTCTACGACCCTTGCGGCGAGCGGGTCTGGGAGCCGGCTGTGTTCCGGCCGGAGGAACTGGCCGAGAAGGTCGCTGCGCTGGCGGAGCCCCCGTCGGTCGCCGGTTCGGGGGCGGTACGATTTCGTCAAGAGCTGGCCCGAGGTGGCGTCCAGATACCGGACGATTCCGACCCCGTCCACCGGGTTGCCGCGCGGCACGTATGTGCGCTGGCGGCGGCCTCGGCGGGCGAAGAGGACCGCGATGGGCTCGCCCCGATCTACCTCAGACCCCCGGACGCGGAGCGATGGCGTGAGCGAGACGCTTTCCAAAGAGCCGAGTGATGTGACCCAGGACGTCAGCGTCCGCAGGCTCGCCTACAGCGACCTGCCGGCGGTGATCTCGATCGAGCGGCGCTCGTTCCCGACGCCGTGGTCGCTGGCGATGTTCGTGCTCGAGCTCTCCAAGCCCTCGGGAATCTGCCTTGCCGCCACCGGCGACGACGAGCTGCTCGGCTACGTGATCTGCTCCCGCTACGACCAGGTCTGGCACCTGATGAACATCGCCGTCGGCCCCGAGCACCGCGGCGGCGGCGTCGCCGGACAGCTGATGCGCCGCCTGATCGCGGAGGCGCAGGGGAAGCTGCCCTTCACGCTCGAGGTCCGCGTCTCCAACCAGCGCGCGATCGCCATGTACGAACGGTTCGGCTTCCGCTCCGCCGGCGTCCGTCCTCGCTACTACCACGACAACGGCGAGGACGCGCTGATCATGTGGCTGGACTGAGGCGGCTTGACTGAGACTGCTTAATTGAGGGCTGACTGATGATGCTGCTGGCGATTGAGACCTCATGCGATGACACCTGCGCCGCCGTCCTCGACGGCGCCCGGATCCGCAGCAACGTGATCTCCTCCCAGGCCGCTGCCCATGCTGGCTTCGGCGGTGTGGTGCCGGAGGTGGCGGCGCGCCACCACCTGGAGCTGGTCGAGCCCGTGGTCGAGGCGGCGCTGGGGGAGGCGGGGGTGACGCTGGACGAGATCGAGGCGGTTGCCGCCACCGCCGGACCGGGCCTGATCGGGGCGCTGCTGGTCGGGATCAGCACCGCCAAGGCGATCGCCGCGGCGCGGCGGCTGCCGCTGATCCCGGTCGACCACATCCAGGGCCACGTCGCCGCCAACTTCCTCGAGCCCGAGCCGCTGCACCCGCCCTTCCTCTGCCTGATCGCCAGCGGCGGGCACACGATGCTCGCCGCCGTCCGCGACCACCAGGGCCACGAGCTGCTCGGCCAGACCCTCGACGACGCCGCCGGCGAGGCCTTCGACAAGTCGGCGCGCCTGCTCGGGCTCGGCTATCCCGGCGGGCCGGCGGTCCAGCACGAGGCCAAGGGGGGCGACCCGGAGGCGTT
Organism: Solirubrobacterales bacterium; assembly: GCA_051961955.1. GTDB lineage: Bacteria > Actinomycetota > Thermoleophilia > Solirubrobacterales > 70-9 > VAYN01. Next base: position 929 of record JBQCCT010000174.1, on the reverse strand, counting down.
CGAGATGCCGGTGGCGATGGCGCGCAATCCCGGCCTCGATTTCAGCTTCAGCGGGCTCAAGACTGCGGTCCTCTACCGCTGCCGAGAGCTGGGTCCGGAGGGTGTGGCGGAGCGCCGAGCCGACCTCGCCGCCTCCTTCCAGGCCGCGGTGGTCGAGCAGTTGGTGACGAAGCTGAAGCGGGCGCTGAAGCAGGGCGACTGGGAGGCGGTCGCGCTTGGCGGCGGCGTCGCCGCCAACGGACCGCTGCGCGAAGCGGTCGCCGAGCTCTGCGAGGAACGGGGAGTACGGCTGAAGCTGGTGCCGATCAGCCTCTGCACCGACAATGCCGCGATGATCGGCTCCGCCGCGCGCTTCGCGCCCCGCATCGAATACCCCGACTACCTCGGCTACGACGCCTTCGCCACCGGCAACCGCCCCGCCGTCGCCCACTGATCGGCGCATGGCCGACGTCGTTGTCTACTCCCGTCCCGGCTGTCATCTCTGCGAGGAGGCGCTTGCGCAGATCGTCGCCCTGCACGAGCAGGGATATCGCTTCAACTTGCACGAGGTCGACATCGAGAGCAACGAGCTGCTGCTGCGGCGCCACCTGGAGCGGATACCTGTGGTGGAGGTGGACGGGGTGGAGGTCTCGGAACTGATCCTCGACCGCGCCGCCGTAAAGGCCAGGCTCGATACTGTGGGGGCATGGTCGAGCTGATCCAAGATTTGGACGCCACCGGGGCGTTCCCGATTGAAGGGGAGCGCCTCTCGCTGGGCGTTGCCGCCCGTCTCTCGCGTTACCTGCAGGTGCTGACCCAGGCGCGCAAGATGGGGCGGGAGACGATCTCCTCGCAAGAGCTCTCCGAGTACACCCACATCAACCCGACCCAGATCCGTCGCGACCTCTCCGGCTTCGGCAAGTTCGGCAAGCGCGGGGTCGGCTACAACG
>JBQCCT010000173.1:0-5197 GCA_051961955.1 Solirubrobacterales bacterium | reverse complement strand
GCGGCGAGAACGCCGAGGAGATCCCCGAGTCGGAGATGGGCAAGTTCCCCGACTACGACGCTTTCTGCGCGGGGGCCGGTGGAGATCGCCAGAGCGCGGCTACGCCGTAAGCGCCCGCTCGACTAGGATCACCGCTCTTATGGCGACCGTTCGCATCCCCCCAGTGCTGCGCCCGAAGGCCGATGGGCAGGCCGAGGTCGAGGCCGACGGCGGCAACGTCGGCGAGGTTCTGCGCTCGCTGACCGCCTCCTACCCCGACACCGCGGAGCAGCTTTTCGGCGAGGACGGCGAGCTCAACCGCTACGTCAACGTCTACCTCAACGACGAGGACGTGCGCGTGCTCCAGGGCCTGGAGACCGCGGTCAAAGATGGCGACACGGTGGTCATCTTGCCGGCGATGGCCGGCGGTGCCGCTTAGCGCTCCAGCACCAGGCCCAAGAACTTCTGCGTCCGCTCCTCGCGGGGGTTGTCGAGGACGTCGGCCGGCTTGCCCTGCTCGACGATCACGCCGCCGTCCATGAAGACGACCTTGTCGGCGACCTCGCGGGCGAAGCCGATCTCGTGGGTGACGACCAACATCGTCATCCCTTCCTCGGCCAGCTCGCGCATCACGTCGAGGACTTCCTTCACCAGCTCGGGATCAAGGGCGCTGGTGACCTCGTCGAAGAGCATCACGTGCGGGTCCATCGCCAGCGCCCGGGCGATCGCCACCCGCTGCTGCTGGCCGCCGGAGAGCCGTTCCGGATACTCCTCTAGTTTCTCCGCGAGCCCGACCCGCTCCAGCAGTTCGGTTGCCTTCGCCCGCGCCTCCTGCTTGGAGCGACCGAGCACCCGCTCCTGCGCCAAGGTCACGTTCTGCAGCACGGTCTTGTGCGGGAAGAGGTTGAACTGCTGGAAGACGATCCCGACCCGGCGGCGGACGAAGTCGAGTTCCCAGCTCTCTTCGCCAGTGCCCGATCCGGGGCCCTTGCAGATGTCGTGGCCTTCGATGAAGATCTCGCCCTCCTCGGGCGGCTCCAGCAGGTTGACGCAGCGCAGCAGCGTGCTCTTGCCGGAGCCGCTCGGGCCGAGGATGCAGACGACCTCGCCTCTGCCGACGTCCATGTCGACGCCTTTCAGCACTTCGAGCTTGCCGAAGCGCTTGCAGATCCCCTGCAGGCTGACCATCGCCTCCGCCATCAGGCAACCTCGATGTGGGAGCCGCGGGTGATCTTGCCCTGGCTGCGGGCGATCAGTTTGTCGACGAGCCGGGCCAGGGGCAGGATGATGACGATGAAGAAGAAGCCGGTGAGGATCAAGGCTGAGGCGTTGAAGGATTCAGCCAGCAGTTCGCGGCTGACCAGCACCGACTCGCTGAAGGCGATCACGCTGACCAGGGTCGAGTCCTTGAGCAGGGAGATCATTTCGTTCAGCATCGGGGCCGGGATCAGCGTCACCGCCTGGGGGACGACGATGTGGCGCATCGCTTGCCAGTGGTTCATCCCGAGCGAGCGCGCCGCCTCCATCTGACCGCCCGGCACGGCTTCGATCCCGGCTCGGTAGACCTCGGCGGTGAAGGCGCCGTAGACCAGCATCAGTGCCGCCACCCCGTACCAGAAGGGGTCGGGCTTGCCGAACCAGTGGGGGATGCGGACGTCTTTTGGGATGAATTCGAGGAAGGGGATGCCGCCGGAGATCAGCAGGATCACGATCAGGATCGGGATCGCCCGGAAGAGATCGATGTAGGCGATCGTGACGAAGCGGATCGGAGCGAACTTCTTCCCCGGCAACTGCCGCAGCAGCGCCAGGATCAGACCCCAGGTGAGGGCGAGGACGGCAACGACGGCGAAGATCAGGAGGTTCTGGAGGAAGGCTTCGAAGACTTCCCCGAAGTGTTCTCCCATGTAGTTGAAGTCGAAATACAGGTGGAAGAATTCGCTCATCGCCGGCTCCTGCGGTCAGCTTCCAAATGAAGGGGCGCCATTCAGCGCCCCTTCATTCTCCTCTTCAGATCAAGCCCGCCGTTGCTATTCCGCTTCGTGCGTGGCGGAGAAGACCGCCTTCGGGGGCGGGGCGTGGAACCACTTTTCGAAGATTTCCGTGTAGGTCCCGTCTTCCTTGATTTCTTCCAGGGCTTCGTTGATTTCTTCGAGCAGTTCTTCGTTGCCCTGGGCGACGGCGATTCCATAGTCTTCTTCGGTCGGGACTTTTTCGGCGATTTCGACGCCGCCCGATTTTTCGACGGCGTTCTGCGCTACCGGGGCGTCGATCACGACGCCTTCGACCGTGCCCGCTTTGAGCGCGTTGACCGCGTCAGGCCCTTCCGGATAGGGCCGGATTTCTGCCCCGCCGATTTCTTCCTTGGCGAGTTCCTGTCCGGTCGTGCCCTGCTGGACGGCTACGGTCTTGCCTTCCAGTTCTTCCAGCGACTTGATCGGGCTGCCTTCTTTGACCAGGACCGCCTGTTCGGAGAGGTAGTAGGGGTTGGAGAAGTCGACGACCTTCTCGCGTTCTTCGGTGATCGTCGCCGCCGAGATCACCGCGTCGAACTTGCCCTGCGCGACATCGCGGAAGATCGTTTCGAACGAGGTGTCCTGGAATTCGACTTCGCGACCCATCCGTTCGCCGATTGCTTCCATCAGTTCGATGTCGAAGCCGGTGTAGTTACCCGGTTTCCCTTGCTCGAAGGGGGGATAGGGGATGTCGGAGCCGACGACGAGCTTTTCGCCCCCGCCACCTGCGCCCGTTCCTTCACTGGTACCGCTGCCACCACCGCAGCCCGCTGCCACCAAAGCTGCCAGGGCCACGAGGAGGACCGCGAAGAGAGCGGTCAGCCGGTTCTTGCTCATCAATCCCTCCGTTCCCGAGTTTCCGAACCCGACGAACATACATCTTCCCAGCGCTACACTTTCTGAAGTAAGGGCGGGCGATGGCGCGAGATTTACTCAACAAACCCTGTGGAGGCCGCTTCGGCGACATCGTCGAGTCGATCGGCAACACGCCGCTGGTCGAGCTGCCGCGCCTCTCGCCGAAGCCGGATGTCCGCATCTACGCCAAGCTCGAGGGCCACAATCCGACCGGGTCGGTCAAGGACCGCGTCGCCAAATCGATGATCGAGACGGCCGAGGCGGCGGGGGCGATCGAACCCGGCCAGACGATCCTCGAACCGACCTCCGGCAACACCGGCATCGCGCTGGCGATGATCTGCCGCCGCAAGGGCTACCCGCTGAAGGTGGTGATGCCCGACAACGTCACCGAGGAGCGGACCCAGCTGCTGCGCATGTACGGGGCGGAGATCGTCTACTCGGAGGGGGCGAAAGGCTCCAACGGGGCGGTCGAGGTGGCGCTGGAGATGGCCGAGGAGCCCGGCTACTACATGCCCTACCAGTACGGCAACGAAGCCAACCCGCTCGCCCACTACAACGGCACCGCGGTTGAGATCCTCGAAGAGCTCGACGAGGTCACCGCCTTCGTCGGCGGCCTCGGTACCGGCGGCACCCTGATGGGCAATGGCCGCCGCCTCAAGGAGGCCAACCCCGACACCCTGATCGTCGCCGCCGAGCCGATGCAGGGCGAGCTGGTGCAGGGGCTGCGCTCGCTCGACGACGGCTTCATCCCGCCGATCATCGACATCTCGCTGTTCGACCGCAAGATCATGGTCTCCAACCGCGACGCGATCGTTTGGACCAAGAAGCTGCTCGAGGAGGAGGGCGTCTTCGCCGGTGTTTCCGCCGGTGCGATTGCCTACATCGCCAACCGCATCGCCGGCGAACTCAACTCCGGCAACGTCGTCTTCTTAATCCCCGACGACGGCTGGAAGTACCTCTCCTCCGGCGTCTACACCAAGCCGATCGAGGAGATCGAAAACCTCGACTCCACCGTTTGGTGGTAGTTCCAGCCGCTCGATTAGGCTCGCGCCGATGAAGATCTCGCAGGCCCTGATCGACGAGATGGTCGCGCACGCGCGCGCGGATCTGCCGAACGAGTGCTGCGGGATGATCGGCGGCCGCGACGGGGAGGCGCTGGAGGTTGTTCGCGGCGACAACGTTGCGAAGAGCCCGCTTCGCTACGAAATGACCGGCCAGGCGATGTACGACATCTATTCGGAGATCGAGTCAAAGGGGATGGATCTTTTGGCGATCTACCACTCTCACACGCGTAGCTCCGCCTATCCATCCCAGACCGATGTCAACCAAGCTGAGTTCTGGCCCGATCAGATCTACATCATCGTTTCGCTCGAAAATGAAGATGCTCCTGATGTGAAGGCTTATTTGCTGAAGGACTTCAAGATCGCCGATGTCGACCTCGACGTCGCATAGGAGCCGGAGCACGGCTCGACGAGGTACCCGCGGCGGCGGGGGAGATTTCCACGGCGGCGACGAAGGTGGTGGCGGAGGCGGTGGGGGCGGGGGCGACGACCTCGTCAAGGTTGCCTTCGCGCGAACCCAGGCCGAGGGGGAGATGCTGCAGGGGCTGCTCTCGGAGGCGGGGATTCCAAGCGTGCTCAACCGCGCGCAGGGCTTCTACTCGGTCAGCTACGTGCCAGGGCCGGTGGACGTGATGGTCGTCGCCCACTTGGCGCAGCGTGCGCGCGACGTGCTGGCAGAAACGATGCTCGAGGACGAAGCCGACGAGGTCCGCGAGCTGGAAGAACAGCGCCGCCTCGCCCGTGGCGAAACCGGCGTCGTCTCGCCCGCCAAGCTCGCCTTCTGGATAGTCACGATCCTGATCGCCGCCTTCATCCTCCTCTGGCTGCTCTACCAGGCGACCTGAGCGAGGTTCCCGGCCGCATTCGGTAAGGGTCACCCGGGCTCCAAGCCACACGCACCCAGCTACGGCTGAGCCACGAAACCTGTTTCAGCTCAGCGAAACCGCGACAGACCGCGTATATCGCGCTTTCTCGCGGTTTCGCGAACAGCGTCTGCCGGAGCTCTGTCGTTAGGAGGGGGTGGGTGTTCCCTGACGACCGGCGTCCTGTTGCTCGCACCAGAAGCGTTCGCGGTCAGCCAGTACCGCTCCAGGCGAGCAACCCCGGGAGGAAGGGAACACGCACCCCCTCCCTACCGAACAAGCTTCGTCCTGGGCCGCTTACCTGACCGCAGCAGGCCCGCGGATCATCTCGCGCAGGTAGTCGCGCCAGGCGCCCTCGATGTCTCGGAAGCGGGCATCGAAGGCGTCTTCGAGCGTCACCTCGGGGCCGCCGGGGAGGAGGCGGTCG
>JBQCCT010000172.1:0-4646 GCA_051961955.1 Solirubrobacterales bacterium | reverse complement strand
GGGAAAGCCAGTTCTACCAAGGGAGATCCTTGGAGGTTCGCCGGAGGCCGCCGGTCGCGTCGAGCACCCCATCCAGCCAGGAAACCCGGTTCGAGTAGCGTCTGATGCGGCTGGGGGATGTCCAGCGGAAGGCCGTATGCTCCCAGTTGATGTCCAAACGACGCCGGTTCGTTACAGCAGTGAAGGTGTGTACTGTCCAAGGATTGCCCTCGTCGTCTCCGAGGGTGAGGACTGGTCCGGGCATCACCTCCCCCAGATCGGCGGCCTCGAGGCCCGTCTCTTCCCGGAGCTCTTCCAAGGCCTGCTGAGTGGGGGAGATGCCCGGTTCGACGAATCCGGTGATGCAGTGCCATAGGCCCGGATCGGATCGGACAGCAGGGCTCCGCTTCAGGAGGGCGATCTTTCCCCGCCATTCCAGCACGATCGCGACGATTTGACGAGGGGTCCCATGCTCGCAGGCCGAATCGCTCCGAGACGGGACCGCAATGATCTGGGTTGTTGCCGGCATCGTTGCCGCTCCTCCTGCACTCAGGGGCTCGTTGAAGTGGGATGTAAGCCCCGCTAACGCGCGCAAAGACAAATACAGTAATACGGTAAGAGCGACTGTAGAGCTAAGCGTAGAGCGCGTCAATCCTTAAACAAGAAACACCCCCTCCGGCACGGGCGGAGGGGGTGAAAGGCTCGATGGCGGGCGGGGAACTCGTCAAGCAGGAAGCTCAGCACCGCCCGCTGGGTGATCTTGTCGCCCCGCTCAGGCATCGGTGACTTCAAAGCTCCCGTAGGCGTCGGCGGTGTCCGGCTTCCAGCTCAACCCCTCGACCAGCTCGTCCGCTCGGCAGTCGAGCGCCCCGCTGAGCTTGACGAGGGTGTCCAGCCGCGGCATTCGCTTGCCGCTCTCAAAGCGGCTGATGGCGGTCGGGCTGAGTTCGGTCAGGCGGGCGAGCTGCGACTTGTTGATCCCCGCCCGCCGGCGGCAACGCTTGAGGTTGGCGGCGAACCGCTCCGCGAGGCTCACCAGGCGTCCAGTCGATGGCAGCGACGGGCTGCGGTGGTCGGCCGCAGGGTGCGGGCCTTGCCGCCTTGTTCTTCCAGCAAGCCACCCTCGGCAAGGTGGCTGACTGCGCGCTCTACGCGCTCCCGGTCGCCCATCTCCCGGCCCAGTTCGGGGATCGTGCGAGCCCATCGGGTCGCCTGCGAGCAGGTGGGCGAGGATCGCCCGCTGCATTTCTTCATCGGGTAGCCGAACACGTCGGCGCTTAGGATTCGCCTGCATCGGAAGGGTCTGTCCTTTCGGTGCCAGGCGGCGGGCTGTTTAGCGCAGCGCCGCCGCCATTTCGTTAGTTGACGCAGGCGAAGATAGAGCGAAATCAGCCAGCTATGGGCTGATTTTCAAACTGACCCACTACCTGGAATAGGCAATACTTCACTTTGTATAGTGAGTGGGTGCGAACCTACCGACGGTTGATGGGTTACCTGCGCCCTTACCGGGCGCAGCTGTGGGGGTCGCTGGTCTTCGCCTGGATGGCGATGGGGATGACGGTGCTGATCCCGCTGCTGATCGGCCACGCCGTCAACGCGATCAAGGACGGGAACAAGCCCGACCTGCTGCCGCTGGCACTGGCGATCGTCGGCGCTGGGATCCTGCGGCTGGGGTTGACGGTGGTGCGGCGGTTGGTCGCCGGCAAAGTCTCGCTGGCGGTCGAATTCGACCTGCGCCAGCAGTTCTACGCGCACCTGCAGCGGCTCGACCTCGGCTTCTTCGACAGCCAGCAGACCGGCCAGCTGATGTCGCGGGCGACGGTCGACCTGCAATCGATTCGCTTCTTCCTCGGCTACGGCCTCGTCTTCATCACCCAGAGCCTGCTGACGATCGTCCTGGCGACGATCGTGATGATCGTCGTCAACCCGCTGCTGGCGTTGCTGGCGCTGTTCCCGGCGCCGTTCGTGATCCTCACCGCCACCCGCTACAGCCTGACCTCGCGACCGGCCCAGCAGGAGGTGCAGCAGCGGGTCGCCGAGCTGACCGCGGAGGCCGAGGAGAACGTCTCCGGCATCCGCATCGTCAAGGCCTTCGCCCGCGAGGAGCACCAGCTCCACCGCTTCCAGCGCGCGGTTGCCCGCGTCTTCGACCAGAGCGTCTACGCAACCCGGCTGCAGGCCTTCTTCTCGCCGCTGATCGGGCTGCTGCCGCAGGTCGGGGTCGCGCTGGTGCTGCTGGTCGGCGGCCGCCAGGTGATCGACGGCAGTCTCAGCCTCGGTGCATTCGTCGCCTTCTACACCTACGTGCAGATGCTGGCGGGACCGATGCGCTCGTTGGGGATGGCGATGGGGATGGCCCAGCGCGCCGTCGCCTCCGGCAACCGCATGTTCGAAATCCTCGACCGCGAGCCGGCGATCCAGAGCCCCCCCGGCGCCCCCGCGCTCCCCGAAGGCGGCGGCGCCGTCGAGCTCCGCGGCGTCGCCCTGCGCTACGACGGCGGCCGACGGGACGGAAACCGGATAGATAGTCCGGAAATCGTCCCGTCGGCGGGGATTGCGCCGGCGCTGGTGGGCGTCGACCTCGCGGTCGAGGCAGGGAAGACGGTGGCGCTGGTGGGGCCGTCTGGGTCGGGGAAGACGAGTCTGGTCGGGCTCGTCGCCCGTCTCTATGACCCGAGCGAGGGCTCGGTGTTGGTCGACGGCGCCGACGTGCGCGGAGTCGACCTCGGCTCGTTGCGCTCGCAGATCGCCTTCGTCGGCGACGACAGCTTCCTCTTCACCGACACCGTCGCCGCCAACATCGCCTACGCCAACCAGGGGGCGACCCTGGAGCAGATCGAAGCGGCGGCGCGGCGGGCACAAGCCGACACCTTCATCCGCGAACTGCCCGACGGCTACAAGACCCGCGTCGGCGAGCGCGGCCTCACCCTCTCCGGCGGCCAGCGCCAGCGGGTGGCGATCGCTCGCGCCCTGCTCGCCGACCCGCGCATCCTCATCCTCGACGACGCCACCTCCTCGGTCGACGCCACCACCGAGGCGGCGATCAAAGCCGGCCTGCGCGAGGCGATGGCTGGGCGCACGACCCTGATCATCGCCCACCGCCTCTCGACGATCTCTCTCGCCGACGAGGTGGTGGTGATGGACGCCGGCACGATCGTCGACCGCGGCAGCCACGAGGAGCTGATGGAGGGCTGTGGCTTTTACCGCGAGATCGCCGAGCACGGGCTCGCCGACTCGGTCTTCCTCCAGCGGGACCTCGAAGAGCGCGAGGAGGTGGCGCGCCTATGAGCGCCAATCGCCCACCCGGGGGCGACCCCATGGTTCCTTTCGCTCGCCTGGCATCCGTAAAGAACCTCGCGATCGATCTCTGGCGGCTCGTGCGCGGGCAGGACCAGCGGGCCCGCAAGGTGCGCTGGATGATCGGGCTGCTGCGGCCCTACCGTGGCCGCATGGCGCTGATGTTCACGGCGCTCTTGATCGAGACCGCGGCTGGGCTGGCACCGCCATACCTGGCGGGCAAGGCGATCGACAGCGGCATCCGCGCCGGCGACGTCGGCGCGCTCGACCTGATCGTTGCCGGCTTCATCATCGCCGCCATCGTCTACGCGGTCGCCACCTACTGGGAGACCTACCTCGTCGGCTGGGTCGGGACGCGGGCGCTGCAGGACCTGCGTGAGCGCATCTTCACCCATCTGCAGGCGATGTCGATCGGCTTCTTTACCCGCCGCAGCCCGGGGGTGCTGATCTCGCGGATGACCAACGACGTCGAAGCGCTCCAGCAATTGGTCACCAACGGCGTGGTGACGATCTTCAACAGCACCCTGACCCTGGTCGGCGTGGTCGTGATCCTGCTCGTCCTCGACCTCAAACTGGCGCTGATCACCTTCCTCACCTTCCCGCTGCTGGCGATCGCCAGCGTTGTCTTCCGGATCGTCTCGGCCGGCGCCTACCGGGCAACGCGGGAGCGAATTGCTGCCGTTACCGCCTACCTGCAGGAAACGCTGAGCGGCGTGCGGGTGGTGCGCAGCTTCGGCCAGGAGCCGCGGCATATGGCGACGATGACCGAGCTGAACGAACTCAACCGCGACGTGAACATGCGGACCGTCTACCTCAACGCCTCCTACTTCCCGGCGGTCGAACTACTGGCGGCAGTAGGGACGGCGGTGATCCTGCTCTATGGCGGCACCCAGGCGATTAACGGGGCGATCGAAGTCGGCGTCGTCGTCGCCTTCGTCGGCTACCTGACCCGCTTCTTCGAACCGATCCAGGAACTCTCCCAGCTCTACACGACCTACCAACAAGGGATGGCGGCGCTGGACAAGATCTTCGACCTCCTCGACACTCCCCCCGACATGGTCGACGCGCCGGGGGCGATCGACCCCGGGACGCTGCGCGGCGAGATTGAGCTGGAGGGGGTCTGGTTCTCCTATACGAACGACGCCGCCGCCGACGGGGCCCAGCCGGGCGAGGAGAGCTGGGCGCTGCGCGACGTCGACCTGCACGTGCCGCCGGGGCAGACGCTGGCGCTGGTCGGCGCCACCGGGGCGGGCAAGTCGACGCTGGCGCGGCTGGCCGCGCGGTTCTACGACCCGGCCGACGGCGCCGTGCGGCTCGACGGGGTGCCCCTGGACGAGCTGGCCGACGCCGACCTGCGGCGCGCGGTGGTC
>JBQCCT010000171.1:0-3474 GCA_051961955.1 Solirubrobacterales bacterium | reverse complement strand
GGCCGTTCCTCGACACCGAGTCCTTCTACTACTCCCCCTGGCGCCGCGACCGCCGCCTGGTCGACGAGGAAGGCAAGCCCTACAAGGCCGCCGAGATCGAGTACGAAACCTTCTACACCGCCTTCCCCGAGAACGCCTATCGCGAGGAGCTGGCGGCGCCGCTGGTGGTCGTCAAAGTCAACCCCGCCGAACTTGAGCTCCCGGAAGGCCGCGGCGACTGGGCGCCGGAAGGGATCGTCGCCTACTCGAAGATCTGCACCCACGCCGGCTGCGCGATCGCCCTCTACCGCAAGCCGAAGTTCCCGCAGGCCGAGCCGCGGCCGGCCCTCGTCTGCCCCTGCCACTACTCGACCTTCGACCCCGCCGAGGGCGGCAAGGTGATCTTCGGCCCGGCCGGGCGCGAACTGCCGCAGCTGCCGCTGCTGGTCGACTCGGCCGGGGAGCTGCGCGCGGCGGGCAACTTCTCCGCCCCGGTCGGGCCCAGCTTCTGGGGCGTGCGGACGCGGAGGCCCTCGGCGTGATCCGCCGCACCATCCGCTTCCTCGACCAGCGCAGCGGCGGCGCCCCGCTGCTGAAGAAAACGCTGCGCTACGTCTTCCCCGACCACTGGTCCTTCCTGCTGGGGGAGGTCGCGCTCTACGCCTTCGTCGTCCTCGTCGCCACCGGCGTCTACCTCACCTTCTTCTTCGAGCCGAGCACGGCGAAGACCGTCTACCACGGCAGCTATGCGCCGCTGCGGGGGATGGAGATGAGCCGGGCCTATGCCTCGGTCGTCCACCTCTCCTTCGACGTCAAGGCGGGGCTGCTGATCCGCCAGACCCACCACTGGGCCGCCGACGTCTTCGTCGCCGCCATCGTCCTGCATCTGATCCGCGTCTTCTTCACCGGCGCCTACCGCAAACCGCGCGAGCTGACCTACCTGATCGGCATCGTGATGCTGTTCGCCGCGCTGCTGGAGGGGTACCTCGGCTACTCCCTGGTCGACGACCTGCTCTCGGGGATGGGGCTGGCGATCGGCTACGGGGTGGCGCTCTCGCTGCCCTTCGTCGGCGCCAACCTGGCGCTGCTGATCTGGGGTCACCCCTTCCCCGGCGACCCCGAATTCTGGTCGCGGATGTACATCGGCCACGTGCTGATCCTGCCGCTGCTGATCGGCGGGCTGCTCGCCGTCCACCTGACGCTGGTCGCCTCCCGCCACCACACCCAGTTCCGGCGCAGGTCGGTCCCGAGCGAGCGCAAGGTGGTCGGCATCCCCGCCTTCCCCGGGCAACTGCCGCGCTCGCTGGGGCTGATGGTCGCGGTCGCCGGGGTGCTGGTCCTGCTCGGCGGGCTGGTGCAGATCAACCCGGTCTGGCTCTGGGGGCCGTACCACCTCTACGACGGCACCAACGGGGCGCAGCCCGACTGGTACCTGGGCTGGCTGATCGGGGCGCTGCGCCTGGTGCCGAGCTTCGACGTCGTCGTCTGGAACCGGACGCTGGTGCCGAACCCGTTCTGGGGCGGGGCGCTGTTCCCGCTGGTGGTGATGGCGGCGCTGATGGCCTGGCCGTGGCTGGAGCGGCGGGTGACCGGCGACCGCCGCGCCCACAACGTGCTCCAGCGGCCCCGCGAGGCGCCGGTCCGCACCGGCATCGGCGCCGGCTTCCTCACCTGGGTGGCGATGATCTTCCTCGCCGGGTCCTCGGACCGGGTGCTGGTCTTCCTCGGGATCAGCTACATCAGCCAGATCTGGTTCTACCGGGTGGCGGTCTTCATCGTGCCGGTGGTGGTCGGGCTGCTCGCCTGGCGCTTCTGCCTCGCCCTCAAGGGGATGGAGGCGGTGCAGGCCGACCGGGAGGCCGCCGTCCGTAGCGCGCAGCCCGAGTAGCGACGCGCGCCTCGGCGCCGCCCTCGATCAGGGCCTGGCGCACCTCCGCCTCGCGGATCCAGCGCAGGAACAGCCAGGAGAAGAGGCTGACGGTGATCAGCGCGCCCCAGATGAACATGATCGCGCCGCCGATCTGCTGGTCGGTGAGAGGGGCGATCCCCGAGGCGTGCTCGCCGGCGGCGTAGTAGGGGTAGAGCGGCGTCCCGGTCCAGATGAAGACGTTGCCGAGGATCGCGCAGCCGAGGGCGCGGACGACCAGCACGTAGGTGGCCTTCTGGGCCGAGCCGAACCAGCTCGGGCCGGGCAGCGGCTCCAGCAGCGCCCCCCACATCAGCAGGCCCGCGGTGAAGAAGCTGGCGTGCTCGATCGCGTGGATCGGGGGATGGTTGAGCGCGGCTTCGTAGAAGGCGGGGACGTGCCAGCCGTAGAGGTTGAGCGCCCAGAGCGGCAGCGCCACGAGGGGGTTGAGGAGGAAGCGCAGGCGCCGGACCGGGGCCAGCGCCAACAGCGGACGCAGGACGGCGCCGCTGAGGCCGAGGAGGATGAAGAGCGGCGCCACTTCGCCGAGCGCGATGTGCTGGAGCATGTGCACGTAGAAGAGGCGTTCCTCGCCGATCGTGTCGAGGGGTGAGACCAGCGCCGCAACGGCGATCGCGACCCCGAGGTAGAAGCTGAGCTGACGCCAGAGCGGCACCCCGCGCCCGCGCCGCGCCAGGGCGTGCGCGCGCCGCGCGTAGAGGGCGCTGACCAGAAGTGCCGCGGCGATGATCACCGCCCCCTGATTACCCGCGAGACGTGATCGCAAGCCGGCCGGCGGGTAGCGACGGGCCATGCAGCGCTGGTTGATCGGGATCGCGGTCGGAGCCGGGCTGGCGCTTGTCGCGATTGCGCTGGGGATGCGCGTGCACGTTCAAGGCGGCGCGATGAGAGAGGCGAACCGGATCGCCCTGCACTCCGAAAAGGGAGTGAAGCCCGGAAGCAAGCCGGGAGCGCCCGCAAGCGGAGCGCCGCCTTCGCAGCTCCTCACCAACGGAAATCTCGACGCCCGCCTCCACTCCCTGCGCGGCCGGCCGGTCGTCCTCGACGCCTGGGCCTCCTGGTGTCCGCCCTGCCGCGAAGAGCTACCGCTCTTCGCGAAGGCGTCAGCCCACTTCGGTCGCCGCGTCGCCTTCCTCGGCGCCGACGTCGAAGACGGCACCGCCGCCGCCCACACGCTCCTCGCCGAAATCCCCCTCGGCTACCCCAGCTACGCGACGAGCCTGTCGTCTCTCGGCTCCCTCGCCCCGACCACCGGAACCCCCTTCACCGTCCTCATCGACCGCAACGGCCAAGTCGTCGGCACCCACCTCGGCGCCTATCGCTCCCAGGAGGAACTGGACTCCGACGTCTCCTCCCTCCTTCGCCGCCAACCGTTGTTCCGTGTTTCCTTATCCACTACATAGGTCAAAAAGCACCCACGGAACTCAGGGGCGCTGGGTGTTGATGACCTGGGTCGGGTCTTCGGCGGATTGGAAGCCGGCTTTGAAGACCGACCAGCGCTTGCAGACGGAGGCGGCGAGGAGGAGGGCGCCGCCGGCGATGGTGAGGGCGCGGCGGCGATCACTCTG
>JBQCCT010000170.1:0-2916 GCA_051961955.1 Solirubrobacterales bacterium | reverse complement strand
GACGGCGGCGAGGTGGATCACCGCGTCGCAGTCGCGCATCGCCAGGTCGAGGTTGGCGGGGTCGGTGATCGAGCCGGTGAAGGTCTCGACTTCCAGCGGCGAGTGGTAGGGCGAGGCGCTGAGGTCGAAGATGCGCGGCGTGTCGCCGCGGTCGAGCAGGCGATCGACGACGTGGGAGCCGATGAAGCCGCCCCCTCCGGTGACCAGGACCCTCACTTCGTTCCTTTCATCAGAGATAGCTACTACAGAAGGTAGTAGCTTAGAGTTTCCCCAGGCGCTGTGAAATCCTGCGGGTGGACCTGACGTGAATCGACGCGACCAAAACAGACGCCCGGCCGGCGCTCTCGAAGCAGACGTCCTGGCTGCCCTGTGGGCGGCGGGACGCCCGCTGGTCCCGGCCGAAGTGCAGGAGGAGGTGGGCGGCGATCTCGCCTACACCACCGTCATGACCGCGCTCACCCGTCTCCATGAGAAGGGGGCCGTGAAGCGCGAGAAAGTGGGTCGCGCCTTCGCTTACACGCCGGTTCTCGATGAAGCGGGCACCGCGGCGGCACAGATGCGCGAGCTGCTCGGTTCGGGCGCCGACCGCGAGGCGGTTCTCGCCAGGTTCGTCGGCTCTCTCTCAGAGGACGAGGAGAAGGTCCTGGCCGACCTGCTGCAGGAGACGCGGGCAGAGGAAACGGAGTCCCGGTGAGCACCGTCGCGATCATCGCGCCGCTCCTTGCGGCCACCTGCTTCGGCGTCCTCGGCCCTCACCTGGCCCGGTGCCTCCCTCCGCGTCATGCGACCTGGCTGATCAGCGTCGGGGCGGTTGTCTCCGCGCTGAGCGCGGCGACGGTCCTTTGTCTCGTCGGTGCGGCCCTGGTCGGGCAGTTCCTCGATCTCGCCGGCTTCGGCCATTGGTCGGCGGCGACCCTGCGCGAGCACTCGCCGACCGAGCCCGGCGTCGCCGCTCTCGCCCTTCTGGCGGCGTTGGCGAGCGGTGGGGCGGTCGCCTTCGTCGGCTGCCGTCAGGCGCTCGTCGTCCTCGCGGCCTTCCGGGCCAGCAAGGGAATGGCCGCAGGGGGCGAGCTCGTCGTGATCGAGGAGGCGGAGCCGAGCGCTGTGGCGGTTCCAGGGCGACCGGGTCGAATCGTCGTCAGCCGCTCGCTTTTGCAGGCGCTCTCACCTGGCGAGCGCCGCGTCGTCCTCGCCCACGAGCGCGCCCATCTCGAGGGCGGACACCACTGGCACCGCAGCGCGGTGGCGCTGGCGATCGCCGCCAACCCCCTCCTTACTCCTCTGCGAGGGGCGATCACCTACGCGACCGAGCGCTGGGCCGATGAGCGGGCGGCGGCCGAGCTGGGCGATCGTCGCCGGGCGGCAGATGCGCTGGCGCGGGTCGCCCTGCTTACCAACGGTTCCACCCGCTACGGATTTCCCCGCCTCGCCGCCGGTCGGGATGCTGTCCCCGCGCGGGTCTCGGCGCTTCTCGCCGACGCGCCGGAGCCGCGGCCAGCGCTCAGCCTGGCGATGATCGGACTGCTGGTCTTGGGCCTGCTTGCGACCTTCGTGCTGGAGAAGGACATAGAGCACCTCTTCGAGCTGGCCGGTCACGTCTACCAGGCCAGCCGCGGCTCCTGAAGGACCTCCCTAAACCACGGTCGCCTGCAAGAGCGCCCCGATCGCGCCGCAGGTGAGGACGACGTAGACGACCGTCGTTTTCGCGTGCCAGCGGTTGAGCGCAGCGAAGGCGCCGATGGCGAGGATCGCGGTGTAGACATCGACCACGCTGGTCTTGACGATTTCCACCGTCACCGCCGCGATCAGGCCGACCACCCCGGCGGCGACGCCGAGGAGGAACTGATGCAGGCGGGGGTTTTCGGCGATGGCGACGAGCTGGCGGTGGAAGAAGATCGGGAAGACGAAGGCCGGGAGGAAGATGCCGAAGGTGATCGCCAGGGCGCCGAGCAGGCCCCCGGCGACGTAGCCGACGAAGGTGGCGAAGATGATCAGCGGCGCGGGCAGCACGCCGCCGATTGCGAGCCCTTCCACGAACTGCTTGTCGGTCAGCCAGTGGTGCCCTTCGACGGCGGTTCCGTGCAGGAACGGAACGACCGTGTAGGCGCCGCCGAAAGTGAAGAAGCCCGCCTTTATGCCCTCGAAGAAGATTTCCCAGCCGAGCGAGACCGTGATCGCGCCGGTCGCGATCACGACGATTCCCAGCGGACCGAGGGTGAAGGAGCTGGTTCGGCCGATCCAGCTCCGGGCACCGCGCCACAGCTCGTAGGAAAGCCCGCCGCCGAGCAGGACGAGCACGAAGCTGACGCCCGCAAAGAGAGTGAGGGCGAAGCCGGCTATCGCGATCAGCGCGAGCGGCACGTCGCTGATGAACGTTTTGCTGAAGCGGACGAGCGCACGGGCGACCAGCGCTCCGACCGCGGCCGTCAGGCCGTAGAAGAACGTTTCAAGGTGGCCGGCAAGGTTCGCCTCGACGTAGAGCGCCGAGAGGGCGAGCATCAGCAGGAAGCCCGGCAGCATGAAGCCGAGGCCGGCGAGAAAGCCGCCCAGCTTGCCGCCGCGGTGGCGGCCGAAGTAGACGCTGAGCTCATGCGCCTCGGGGCCGGGGAGCACCTGGTAGACGGCGAGCAGGCGTTTGAAGTGCGCCTCGGTGATCCACTCTTCCTCATCGACGCACTCGCGCTTGATCATCGCGATCTGCGCCGCCGGTCCTCCCCAGGCGAGACAGCCGAACTTGAGGAAGCGGACGAAGATCGCGCCGAGGGATTCCGGGTGTTCTAGCGGGTCGTGCGAAGGCAAGCGCGAGATTCTGCCTTCCCAGCGCGAGTTCGGTCGCTACGAGATCAGCGGCTGATTAAAACCGACAGAAGCGGGAAGTGAGGGGGCCAATTTCTCACCTTCTCGCCCTGTTGTAGT
>JBQCCT010000169.1:0-4434 GCA_051961955.1 Solirubrobacterales bacterium | reverse complement strand
GCTGTTTCCGATCTACCTCTCGAACATCTCCAGCCTCTCCCGCTTCGGCTCAACGCTGGGCTTCATTCTCATCGCCCTGCTCTGGTTCTACGTCCTCAGCCTGGCGCTGATGATCGGGGCAGTGATCAACTCGCTCCGCTTCGAGCTCCACGACACCGGCGAGCTGCCTTATTACCCCAACAATCCCTGTCAATGATGCGAAGAAGACGCAGCACGCGGGCACCAAGCCGCTCCGTCGGCGGCGAATAAATAAAAACTGTCGTATCTTAAGTTGGGATAACAACCCGGGAGACCTGGCCAAAGGTCTGGTCGCCGGGCAGGGTGGAAGAATCCAAATCGCATGCAAAAACACCGGAGTTCTGAAAGGGCCGCCAGCGTACTGAGACCGACTACTCCGCTCGACATCGGCCAGCAGACACAGCGTCAGCGCATCCTCGACGCAATGATCGCAAGCTGTGCCGAGAAGACCTTCGCAGCAACGACGATCACCGACATCGTTGCCCGCGCCCACATCTCCCGCACCACCTTCTACAAGCAGTTCGAGGATAAGCACGCCTGTTTCGACGCCGCCGTCGACTACAGCATCGAAGTGCTAGGGGGTATTGCCAAAAGCGCCATCGCGCCCGAGGACGGACCGGGCGACGCCTCTCGCAAGGCCGTCACCGCGGTGGTCGAGGCGCTAGCAGCACGGCCCGGGCTAGCGCAGTTGCTCACCGGCGATGCGATTGCGGTCGATCCGACGGTCACCGGGCGCTACCGCAAAGCGACGATTCCACCGCTGAGCGCTCTTTGGGAAAACCGGGACGGTGGCGGCAAGGACCACACCGATCCCCGCCTCGCCTTCGGACAGGCCCAGGTACTGCTCCTCAGCCAGATCGCGAGCGGTGCGCCGGAGCGTGTTTCGGAGCTACTGCCGGAGCTGGTCTACTTGGCGGTAAGCCCCTTCGGCGGTCACGAGGAGGCGATGAAACAGGTTCGCCTCGCTCGGGAGAACGAGGCTACGGGCGCGGCACGATGACGAACGGCCACGAGGATCTGCGTCAGTGGCGGTTGCCGCGGGGACGCCACGGGCTGCCGCGCGAGCTGGTCGAACGCTCCCAGCGGGAGAGACTGCTTGCCGCCGTTGTCCGGGTCACCGCCGCCAAAGGCTACGAGTCGACCACCGTCGGCGACATCATCGGCGAGGCCGGGGTCGGCCGCGAGAGCTTCTACGAACTCTTCGACGACAAGCTTGACTGCATGCTCGCCGCCCACAAGATCCTCGTCGACAACCTCGAGGAGCGGGTGCGCGAAGTCTACGACGCCCCGGATCCGTGGCCCGATCGGGTCAGAAACGCTCTGGCTGTCACCCTCGAGTGGTTTGCCTCCGACCCCGACGCCGCCAAATTCACGCTGGTGGAGCCGGGTACTGTGGGCCTGGCCTCCCGCGAGATCTTTCAAGCCGAGTTCGCCCGCTTCATCAAGCTTTTCGACGAGGGCCTCGTGGACGGCCCCGAACCGGAGCTGGCACATGCGACCACGCTCGCCATCAGCGGGACGCTGGCACGGATCTACGAAGAGGTGGTTCTCGGTCGCGCGGAAGAGCTCCCGCGGCGACTTCCGGATCTCACCTACGAACTCTTGGTGCCCTTCCTCGGAGAAGAGGCGGCGCGGGCAGAGCGGCAGCGGGCCGCGACTCAGCCGTAGCGCTCGCCGATTATCTCGCGCAACTTGCTGCGATCGTGGCGGGCGTGGATGCGGCGAACCGTGCCGGAGCGCGAGCGCATCACCAGCGACTCGGTGGTGGCACCGGGGCCGCGGTAGCGGACGCCCTGCAGCACGTCGCCGTCGGTGACGCCGGTGGCGGAAAAAAAGACATCGTCGCCCGAGCAGAGGTCGTTGGCGGTGAGAACCCGGTCGAGGTCGTAGCCGGCATCGACCGCTTGCGAGCGCTCTTCGTCGTCGCGCGGCCAGAGACGACCGATCAACTGGCCACCCATCGACTTCAGAGCGGCGGCGGAGATCACGCCCTCCGGCGTGCCGCCAATCCCCCACAGCAGGTCAACCGGCGAGCGTTCGCTCACTGCCAGGAGCGCGGCGGAGACGTCGCCGTCGGTGATCAGGCGGATGCGGGCGCCGGCCTTGCGGACCTCGGCCATCGCCTCCTCGTGGCGGGGACGGTCGAGCATGACGACGGTCACATCGCCGACCGAACCGCCCTTGCGCTGCGCGATCAGTTTTAGCGTCTCCGGCAACGGCCGATCGAGGTCGAGCAGGTCGGCGATGTCTTCGCCTCCAGCCATCTTTTCCATGTAGACGCAGGGGCCTGGGTCGAACATCGTCCCTCGCTCAGCCAGGGCGATCACCGCGATCGCACTCGGCATCCCTAGCGCGCAGAGGCGAGTCCCCTCCAGCGGATCGACGGCGATGTCGACCACTGGGGGTGAGCCGTCGCCGATCTGCTCGCCGTTGTAGAGCATTGGCGCCTCGTCCTTCTCCCCCTCGCCGATCACGACCGTACCGTCCATCGAGACCGAGTCGAGGACGTGGCGCATGGCGTCGACCGCGGCCTGGTCGGCGGCGATCTTGTCGCCGCGCCCGACCCAGCGGGCAGAGGCAAGCGCGGCTGCCTCGGTAACGCGGACGAGCTCGAGGGCGAGGTTGCGATCCGGCTTCGCTGCGCTTGCCGCCGCGGCGCCGGACTCCTGAGAACTGGACCCCATGTGGGGCGCAGGCTAACGGAAGAGGGAGCGTGGACGCCGGAAGAGACTTGGACGTTTGCCCCAATCGATTTCAGCCCCCGACTCGACGAATTTCTCAAGAGAGTGGGGACCGGCGCCGATAGCGGCAAATCATGGAGAACCCGGAGCTCTCCCGACTCGGGCAGGAGCTGAGCGCTCGCACCGAGGATGTAGTCGCGCGGATGATGCGAAGCTCGGCCGAATCCTCGAAGACACTGGCCAAGGTCGTCGAAGACAGCTTTGAAGACGTCGGCACCGTCTCCACCGTCGCCGTGGCCCGCTGGATGGCCGGTGAGGGGGAAGACGTAGCCCGGCAAGTTGGCCGGGAGTCGTGGCGGATCTTCGCCCAGCTCGCCTCCCAGCGCGAGGCCGCGCTGAACGAGGTGACCAAACGCTGCTTGCGCTGGCGCGACGCGACCCTGGATGTGCTCGACGAGAGCGCCGCCGACCTCGGCCTCATTGACGAGACGCTGGCGACGGCGCGGCGGATGGTCCAGCGCAGCCTCGACGTCACCCTGGTACGGATGTGCCAGTCCTTCGAGGATGAGCGCCAGCGAGCGCACGAGGAACTGACCAGCCGCGAGAAAGAACTTGTCTTCCTCGCCACCCATGACGCGCTCACCGGCCTGCCGAACCGGACCCTGATCCTCGACCGGATCGAACAGACCCTGACTCGCGCCCGCCACAAGCAGGAGCCGGTCGCGGCGCTGTTCCTCGATCTCGACAACTTCAAGGCGATCAATGACTCACTCGGGCACGGAACCGGCGATGAACTGCTCTGCGCGGTGGCGCAGCGGCTGGCCGGAGTGATCCGCGAGACCGACGCACTGGGTCGGCTTGGCGGCGACGAGTTCGTGGTCGTCGCCGAGGGGCTCTCGCTGGCGGCCGGGCCGGAGCTGATCGCGGAGCGGCTGCTGGAAGCGTTCAACGAGCCTTTCTCGCTCGGCGAAGACGGCGAAACCCGGGTGCACGCCAAGGCCAGCATCGGCATCGCCACCGGCGTCCGCCCCTCGGCCGAAGAGCTACTGCGCGACGCCGACATCGCCATGTACCGAGGCAAGTGGGGCGGCAAGGGTCGCTACCTCGTCTTTGAGTCGGGGATGGAGGACGAGGTCCAGTCGCGCCTGGAAACCGAGATGGACTTGCAGAGCGCGCTCGAAAACGAGGAGTTCTTCCTCGTCTATCAGCCCACCTTCGACCTCAACACGATGACCCCGACCGGCGTCGAGGCGCTGCTCCGCTGGCGCCGCCCAGGTCGCGGAGTTATCGAGCCCGACGGCTTCATTCCGCTGCTGGAGGAGACGAAGATGATCATCGAGGTCGGCGCCTGGGTCCTGACCGAGGCCTGCACGCAGGCGGCCAAGTGGCAGGAGGAGGGCCGCACGATCGGCCTCTCGGTCAACGTCTCGGCGCTGCAGCTCGACACCGACGATCTGCTCGACCACGTCGCTGAGGCGCTCGAGGGGAGTGGCCTCGCGCCGGAGGCGCTGACGCTGGAGATCACCGAGACGACGCTGATGAGCAACGCCGAGGAAACGGCGCGGCGCCTGGAAGAGCTGAAGGCGCTGGGAGTGAAGATTGCGGTCGACGACTTCGGCACCGGCTACTCCTCGCTGGCCCACCTGCGCCAGTTCCCGGTCGATGTGCTGAAGATCGATCGCTCTTTCGTTTCTCAACTGGCCGAGGGTGGCGAGGGCGAGATCCTCCTCCACAC
>JBQCCT010000168.1:0-3144 GCA_051961955.1 Solirubrobacterales bacterium | reverse complement strand
GAGAAGCGCAAGGAACAGCGTCGCGCCGACCTCGCGCGGTTCAACTAGCGCGCGCTAGGAAAGCCGGAATCCGGTCAGCAGGCGTTTCTCGGCTTCGCCCTCGACCTTGGCGATCACTTCCACCTTGCCCTCGAGGGGGGTGCCGCGGATCTTGGTGGCGAGGAGGTCGTCGACCTGGAAGATGCCGGCGGAGTTGTTGAGCTGGATCTCGATGCGGACGGGGCGGTCCTCGCCGGCCTCGATGCGGACCTCGTCGATCGCGGCGGCGGAGATCGAGTGGATGCCCTCGTGGCCTTTCTCCAGTGGGATGCGGGTGCGGCCCTGGGCCATGTCGAGGGCGTCGGCGACGCGGACGACGCCGGCCTCGACCGTGTAGGGCTCGCCGCGGCGGCGGTGGCCGATGATCGCGTGCAGGATCTCCGAGGCGACGATGCTGCGCTCCGGCTCCTTGTAGGCGTCGGCGAGGAGGCGCTCGAGGGCGCTGTGGGCGAGGAAGAGCGAGTAGGCCTCGTGGTCGGCACGGTGGATCGACATGCCGACGTCGTGGAGCAGGGCGCCCCCGGCGACAACGACTTCGGCGTCGCGGTCGCGCATGCCGTGGTCGGCGACCATCGCCGGCTCGACCCCGGCCTTGACCAGCAGCCGCAGCAGCCGCAGGGCGATGTTGAGGACGATCTGCATGTGGACCCAGCTGTGGTCCGACATCCCCAGCCGTTCCGAGTGGACCTGGGTCATGTACCACCAGGACCGCACCTGTTCGTCGGAGTTGATCGCGTCGAGGAAGCTCTCCAGCCGACGGTTCCCACGCGTAGGCGCCCGCACCTTCGCCTCGGCGATGGCCTCTTTCGGCGGTTTGCGTTTCGGCCCGCTCGCGTCAGGGGCGGGTATCTGCTCGTTCATCGCGGGCATCGTAGGCGAGCCGAGCTGTCCTCGACGGAAACTTCGGGAGCCGCAAAACGTCCGTCCCGTCGCGCGTGTGGTGCGGACGGTTTCCGGCGAGGACAGCTCGGCTCGCCCCCGTTACCCGCAGATGGGCCAGGGGCTGGAGCCGGAGCGCGCGTAGAGGAGGGCGGCCCGGTAGTCCTGTTCGGCTTCGGGAGCCGCCGCGGGATCGCCGCTGCCGCCGACCGATTCCCAGGTGCCGTAGTCGAATTGGTACTTGCCGCGATAGGTGCCGTCGGAGGAGACCGCGGTCGGGTCGCCGCCGGACTCGCAGGCGGCGATCGCGTTCAGCGTTTCCAGCGAGACGCCGCCGGGCAGGTTTTCGAACCGTTCTTCGCGCTCGCGCTGCCGCCGTTCGGCTTCGACCCGTTCTTCGGCCCTGATCTGATGGGAGATCCGGTGGATCAGCCGGTGGAAGTTGGCGCTCGGTCGCGACAGCGCCGCAGATGGAGCGGCTTCATGCTGCCCGCCACGAAGAGCGACTTCAGCCTGGCCGATCCAGGAGACGCCGTGCTTTCCGCCCCCGTCGGCCGCCAGCGCGGCAGCCGGGTAGGCAAGGAGGATGAGCAAGATCGCGGTGAATTGTTTGCGTTTTGTGAGCAAGCGCAAAACCGTGAGGCTTTGCGCCACCTCTATGTGTGTGCATGCTCACAGAAGGGGTGACCTGGTTGCGATCTTGCGCCTAGCCGGGGGAGGGGCATCCTCTCCCGGCTCCTCAGACCGAATTTGCGATCAGCAGCCGTAGATCCGGCAGCGTCCGGAACGACTTGACGTCGACGCTGCCGTAGCCGCTCTCGCTTAGCCACCGCGAGACCTCCTCGACGGTGTAGGTGTCGGCCCCTGAGGTGAGGTGGAAGAAGAGGCCGAGGATCGAGGCGAGGTTGGCCCGTCGGCCACCCGGCCGGTCGTAGAGGTCGAGGACGGCGAATGGCGCGCCCGGGCGCAGCACCGCGCGGATGCGGGCGAACAGCGCCCGCGCCTGCTCCGGCGAGAGGTGGTGGATGATGTTGAAGGCGAGCGCGCCGTCGTAGTGGCCGTCGTAGTCGACCTCGAACATGTCGCCGACGAGGTGGCGGACGCGGTCGCTCATCCCCGCCTCGGCGACGATCTCCTCCCCCACCCTGGCGCTGCCCGGCAGGTCGACGATCGTCGCCCGCAACCCCTCGTGGCGGCGGCACAGCGCCATCGAGAACTCGCCGTGCGCGCCGGCCACGTCCAGCACCGCGTGGGCCCCGCGCGCCAGCGGGATCGCCTTCGCCACTTCGGCGCTGGAGAGCCGCGCGATCTGATACTGGCCGCGGATGTAGGACTGCCAGTAAGGGTCGTCGGCCGCTTTCTCGTGCAGCTCGACGTGGCGGCCGTCGCGGACCAGGTCCTCCAGCCCCGCGTACCAGTCCCAGTAGTGGGCGGTGTCGGCGAGGAAGTCGCCGAGGTAGGTGTCGGAGCGCGGGTCGAGCCAGGGCCGGCCGCTGGCGGTCATCTCGTAGCGCCCGTCGGGCCGCTGTTTGATGTGCCCGAGCGAGGCGATTACGTCCAGCACCCGTTCGGTCCCGGTCTTCTGCAGGCCCAGGTGCTCGGCCAGCTCGCCGGGCTCGCGCGGCCCCTCGGCCAGCGCCCCGAGGATGCCCGTTCGCTGCGCCACCTGCAGCGAGCGCGCGATCGGCATCGAGTACATCGCCTCGCCGATCGGCGTCGGCAGCTTGTTCAGGAGCAGCCCGAGCCGCTCGATCGGCCCGTCGGGAACGGCAGCGATACGCATCGAAAGGACCCTATCCGCGATCATCGACGGATGGGAGAGATGCCGACTTCGAGGCTGCTGCTCGCCTGCCCCGACCGCCCGGGGCTGATCGCCCGCGTCAGCGGCTTCCTCGCCGAGTCCGGCCTCAACATCGTCGACGTCGACCAGCACTCACGCGCCGAGGGCCGCTTCTTCATGCGGATGGTCTTCGACCACGTCCCCGACGGCGAACGCGAGGCGCTGGAGCTGCGCTTCGCCCGCGAGATCGGCGAGCCGTTCGAGATGGACTGGGAATTCCACGAGACGAGCCGGCCGAAGCGGGCGGCGATCATGGTCAGCCGCGAGGACCACTGCCTCTCCGACCTGCTCTGGCGCTGGCGCAACGGCGACCTCGGCGGCGAGCTGGTCAGCGTCATCTCCAACCATCCCGACCACGCCAGTCAAGTGGAAGCGGTCGGGCTGCC
>JBQCCT010000167.1:0-5456 GCA_051961955.1 Solirubrobacterales bacterium | reverse complement strand
CCTCCGGCGCCTCGCGGGTCATGATTTCGACCGCGTCCTGGTCGCCGAGGTAGTCGGAGCCCTTGATCGTGTCGAAGGCATGGGACTCCCAGGAGTCGCCCGGGTTGAGCGCCGCGTTGATGCCGCCCTGGGCGGCGTTGGAGTGGGAGCGCACCGGGTGGACCTTGCTGATGATCCCGACCGAGACCCCCTCCTCGGCGGCCGCGAGAGCCGCCCTCTGGCCGGCCAAACCGGCCCCGATTACGAGTACATCATGAGTAGGCACGGGCGCGGATGCTATATCGCCGCAGCCCGACGGCGCAGTCGGAATTGATCACACCCGGCGATTGATCACACAGCGAAGCCGCAGAGGCCTCTCTCTACAGCCAGCGCTGGCCCAGTCGCCGGGTGGCCTCGTCGCAGAGAGTGATGGCTCGCTCCAGAGTGGTGAAGTTGATGTTGTCGCAGACGTCGGTGGGCCAGTGGTAGTGACCCGCCTGCTTTAGGTCGTTGCAGCTGCACAACACGGCGGTCTCGTAGCCGGCGGCCAGCGGCTCGAGGCCGTCGGTGCCGTTGTGGATGCGGAGGTTGGGGTAGAGCCGGATGCCCATCTCCTCGGCGAGACCGTCCATGAAGGCGAGAGCGCGGGGCGAGTACTCGTTCATCTTCAGGAAGCCCTCGCCGCGCAGCACCAGCAGGTGCTCGGAGCCGAGCGCCTCGAGGCAGAGGAAGGCGGTGCTCTCCCGCGGCAGCTCGGGGAAGTGGCGCTCGCCGAACGCTTTCATCCCCTCGCTGAAGGACTCCTCCGAGCCAGTCGAGAGGAGGACGACGCGGATGCCCTGCGGCGGGTTCTCACGGAAGCGGCGGGCAAGTGCCAACAGGGCAACGCAGGAAGCGCCGTTGTCGTTGGCGCCGGGGACGACCGGGCGCAGGCCGATGTCGGCCATCGCCGCCGCCGAGCCGAGGCCGAAGAGGAGGCCCAGCTTCGCCAGGAGCCGCTTGCCAGTCAGGGCGCCGAGCGCCGCCAGCAGCGGCCCGCCGATCACTGGGGCCATCAGTGACGGGCTGGTGTCGTTGCGCTCGATCAGCCCCAGCTTGTCGGCGAGCTGTGGGATCTGGGGGTGAAAGACGAGACCGGAGTGGGGTGCGTCGTGGTGGGAGATGAAGACGACGGTGCGCTCGGCGCTCGGGTCGCCAACTTCGCAGACGACGTTGTAGGTGGTGCGCCGCGGTAGCAGGCGACGCAGCCGGCGCTGGTTCGGCGGGAAGTCATCGCGGATCCCGGCGGCGCCGACAAGGCCGAGCAGCGCCCCGAGCAGCCGCCGTCCGCGCAGCGCCGCGGCGGCGCCGAGGACGCCGAGCACGGCGCCGATCCCGAGCGGCCACCAGAAGGTGCCATGGGCGGGCTCCGCCTCGATCCGCGCCCGCTCACCGAGCTCCGCGAACCGCTCCACGAGCCACTCAGCGGCGCGGCGCTCGCCCTCCGAGGCGGACGGCCGTTCGATCCGCTCCAGTTCCTCGAGCCGCTCCCGCAGCCAAATCGCTTCGTCGGGCATCGGTCGGAGACGCTAGCCGCTTACCATGGGCTCATGCTCGGCGGTGGGTCGATCACCCTCTTCCATTTCCGCGGGATCAAAGTCACGGTCGACTGGTCCTGGTTCATCGTCCTTTTCCTGGTCATCCTCTTCATGGCCAACTTCTTCGAAGAACTGCTCGGAGAAGGGGGGACGCGGCCATTCCTGTTTGGGCTGCTGAGCGCGATCGGCTTCTTCGGCTCGATCCTCCTGCACGAGTTCGGCCACGCCGTCGCGGCCCGGCGCAACGGGATCGGCATCTCCAGCATCCAGCTCTGGATCTTCGGCGGGATGGCGCGGATGGATCGCGAAGCCGACTCGCCAAAGACGGAACTGCTGGTGGCGCTGGCAGGGCCGGCGGTCACCCTCGCGATCGTCGTCGTGCTGACCGCGGTCGGCTCCGTTGCGGTCGGCTGGACCGAGTTCCGGGAGGCGGCCCTGCAGGAAGCCCGCTCCAATGCCTCAGCCCTGATGGCACTGCTCGCCTGGCTGGCGAGCATCAACCTCCTCGTCCTCGTCTTCAACCTGCTGCCGGCCTTCCCGATGGACGGCGGTCGAGTCGCGCGGGCGATTGCATGGGCGCGCAGCGGTAACCGCAATCAGGCGACCCGTTTTGCCGCCAATCTCGGCCGCTTCTTCGCTTACCTCTTCATTGCCGGCGGCCTAGCGCTCACCTTCGCCGGCAAACTCTTCTTCGGCGTCTGGCTGGCGCTAATTGGGATGGTGATCAATGGCTCCGCCCGTGGCGCCGCGATGCAGACCGCGATCACCAGCCGCATCGGCGACGTCCGCGTCGCCGACGTGATGGACCGCGAACCGGTCGCGATTCCGGGCGAGCTCAGCGTCGAGCAGGCCCTCGACGAATACTTCCTCCGCTACCGCTGGCCTTGGTTCCCCGTGGTGGACGCGGCCTACCGCTTCCTCGGCCTGGTCCAGCGCGATCGCGCTGACGAGGTTCCCGAGGTCTCCCGCGCCAGTTCCCAGGTCTCCGACCTGGTCGACCCCGACCGCGGCCTCTTCGTCCGCGACGACACCCCCCTCGACGCACTGCTCTCGAACCAGAACCTGCGCCGCCTCGGGGCCCTGATGGCCGTCGATTCCGACGGTCGCCTCTCTGGTGTGATCACGATCGAGCAGGTCGGTCGTGCTCTGCGGGATGCCACCGGCCGCTGAGCTCCCCGTACACGCAGGTTCGCCAATCCTTCTTGGGACAAAGACGTAGCAACCGATAATTAACACACCGGGGCTTGACTAGTCCAGTAAGTTCCACTCCTTGACTATTGGGGCGGGAAAAAGTAGTGAGCGGCAGTCGTCTTTCTCGACCCTCTGCGTACTGATCGTCGTCGACACCGTCGGCGCTCTGGCCAGCGGCGGTTTGAAGAACAACTGCTACATGGTCGATAACAACCGCTACCTGGGGTCCTGGAAAGAGGGCAGCGAAGAACTGCACACCGTTTGCCGGGACGGCCAGCAGATCGTCTGGGACGTGGTTTCGGTTTCCCCCGACACGCCGATCGCGATCTCGGGCTTCTCGGGACGGATGGTGGAAGAAGGCACCTGCGCCCCGAAGCGCCTCGCCGACGGTTCGTGGGCGGGGCGGGTCGAGTCGCGGGGAGTCTCCGCCTCGTTCCCGTACGCCGTAACGCTGTCAATCAACCAAAAAACCGAAATGAAGGCGACCTGCTTCATCAAGGTCGTCGCCTGAGGGAGGAGAGCTCAATGAGCGAGCAGCAAGAGGCAGGTCTGAACATCGTCGATGTGCTGATCGTCGTCGACGTGGTCGGCGCACTGGCCAGCGGCAACCTCACGCAAAACGTCTACCTGGTCGACACCAACAAGTACGTCGGCTCGGGCAGCGAGGGGCAGGCGGAGCTGAAAACGGTCATCAAAGACGGCCAGATCCTCCGTTGGAGCGTGGTGCCGGTCTCGCCTTCGACCGACGTCGAGATCACCGGCTTCACCGGCCAGATGGTCAACGACAAAGTCTGCGTCCCGCGCAAAGTGGAAACCGTGGAAGGCTCCTTCTGGGAAGGGCGCGTCGAGTCCCAGGGTCAGGCGAAAACCGAGCAGTACTCGACGAAACTGACCATGGACGGGAAACAGATGGAATTCGACCCGTACCTCGAAATCAAGGTGTCCTGAAGTGCTCTCGCCCCAGATCACCGTCGCCGAGGGTCTGATCACCGATTCGTTCAACCAGGCGCTCAGCATCGATTCCTACTCGCTCAAAAGCCAGAGCCTGCTGATCGGGAAACTGCCGGAAGACCCGCAGTGGCTCGTCTCGGTGCGCAACCGGGTCGAGATGCTGAGTAAAGCCGGGGCCGCCTGGACTCAGGAGAAACCGGAGATCTGGGGGCCGGTGCTGCTCCAGTTCGCGGACTACTCGAGCGCCTTCGCCGGGGTGGCGGAAATGAAGAAAGCGGGCGCACTGAAAACCCAAAAGCAATGGATCGAAGTGCTCGAGCAGACGCTTCTGCCGGAATTGCGGAAGGCGGCCACCACGACCGAAGAATCGGCCGGGAAGTTCCGGACCCGCCTGCAGGCTTTCCGCTCGGTCCAGCCGCTGCTCGAAGAAAGCATCCGGGAAGGCTGGTTGGAACTGCACAACGAGGAGCGGGCGATGACCGAAATCGCCGCCCAGCTCGCGCACCTGCAGGACGTGGTCTCCTCCCTGGAGGAATCGATCAGCTCGACCCAGATCAGCAGCGGTCAGAGCATCGTCCAGAACACCGTGAAGACGGTCTACGAAATCGCCATCGAGGTGTCGGTGTCGTTCTCGTTCCTGTCGATGGCGGCCTCCGTGTACACCGTCGGCAAGACCTTCTACAGCATCATCTCCGGGATTGCCGAGATCAGCGAAACCCTCGACAAGATCGGCGAACTGCAGCTCAAAGCGAGCAATCAGGCGCAGGCGGCGGCCGCGACCAAAATGGTCCTGCAGCTGGTCTACGACCTCGAGCTGTCCTTCGCGCGGATCGTCGAAACGCTGCCCCGGCTCACCACCATGTGGCGCACCGAGCTGGAAAAGGTCAAATCCGTCATCGGCGCGCTCGAAGCCGGCGTCGAGCCCGGCGACTACGTCGACCTGGTCACGTTTTCGGTCGCAAATGCGAACTGGCAGCAGATCAACTCGCTGGTTCAGGCGATCGTCACGGTCAAGACGAAAGAAGGCCCCCCGGTCCTTCTCGACCCCCAGAAACCCATGGCCCTGCAGGGCTGACAAACCATCCACCACAGGAGAGAAGAGATGTCCGAGCCAATACTCACCGCGATCGAAGGCATCGGTCCCCAGAGCAAAAAAGCGTTCCTGACGCTGAACATGATCACCCAGGCCTGCCACGGCGTGGCGAACACGGTGTTCGTGCCGCCGCCGACCAAACCGGTCTGGTTCGACGACCTCAACAAAAAGCTGGACGTGACGAAAGGCGTCGCCCACACCTGGATCGACACGCTCGCCCCCTCGATCACCGGCGGCGTCCCCAAAGCGGTCCTCGATTACAACCCCACTTACGAAGTGGCGACCGAAGAAATCGAAGGGATCGTCCGCGCCCATCCGGACGCCGAAGGCAAAGACGACCCCTACGTCAAACAGGTCCGCGCCCTGATCGAGGTGCTGCGCGAACCGGTGGTCACGACGGTCGAAGAAGCGAAACAGACCGAAAAAGAACTCAAAACCTGGGGCGAAGAAATGCAGCGCGCGCATGACGGCCTCTCTTCGGGCACGGGGAAAATCCAGGAAGCCGAAACCAGCCTCGCCACCGAGATCAAATCGATGGAAGTTGCGATCCAAAACCTGGAAAAGAAAATCCACGACGAGAACATCGCGATCGCGGCCTCGGCGGGAGGCGTCGGCCTCGGCTGCTTCCTCCTCGTCGTCGGCATCGCCCTGGCGCCGATCAGCGG
>JBQCCT010000166.1:0-3143 GCA_051961955.1 Solirubrobacterales bacterium | reverse complement strand
GAAGGCGATCCGCGAAGGGATGTTGACCTTGATCGTGCCGGTGATGATGTCGGTCGAGGGCCGTTGCGTCGCCAACACCAGGTGGATGCCGGTGGCGCGCGACTTCTGCGCCAGGCGGATGATCGAGTCCTCGACTTCGGCCGGGGCGACCATCATCAGGTCCGCGAGCTCGTCGATCACGCAGAGGATGTGCGGCAGCGGCGCTTCGCCTTTCTTGCGGCGGACGCGGTTGAGCTCGCCGAGATTGCGGGCGCGGGCCTCACTCATGATCCCGTAGCGGCTCTCCATCTCGCCGATCAGGTTGGAAAGGACGTTGGCGGCCAGGCGCGGCGAGGTCACCACCGGCGTCAGCAGGTGCGGCACGTTCTCGTAGTGGTTGAGCTCGACCTGCTTCGGGTCGACCAGGACCAGGCGCACCTCGTTCGGCGAGGCCTGCATCAGGATCGAGGAGAGGATCGCGTTGACGCAGCCGCTCTTGCCCGAGCCGGTGGTGCCGGCGACGAGGACGTGCGGCATCTTCGCGATGTCCGTCCAGACCGGGTTGCCGTCGATTCCCTTGCCGAGCCAGGCGACCAGCGGCGAGGTCTTCTCCGGGCGGCCGGCGTAGATGTCGCCGAGGCGGACCATTTTGCGGCTGCGGTTCGGGACCTCGACCCCGACCGCCTGCTTGCCGGGGATCGGCGCCAGGATGCGGATGTCGGTCGAGGCGAGCGCGTAGGCGATGTCGTTCGCCAGCTCGGTCACTTTCTTGACTTTGGTGCCGGGCGCGAGGCGCAGCTCGAAGCGGGAGACGTGGGGGCCACTGACGATGCCGACGATCTTCGCCTCGACCCCGAAGTGGCCGAGCGTCTCGACCAGCTTGCGCCCGACCGCCTCGTGGTCGCGCGGGTCGGGGCCTTTGTCGCCCTTGCCGCGCTCAAGCAGCTTCGCCGAGGGCGGGCGGTAGTCGATCTCTTCCGACATCGTCACGCCGCGCTTGTTGCCGAGCGGGGTCAGGCCGGCCTGGGCCCGGTCGCCCTCGTCGACCACCGCGACCGCGTCGTCGGAGTCGTAATTCTGCAGCTCCTCCGGGGCCGGCTCCTCCCCGTCGTCGCCAGCCGGCAGGATGTGGGTCTCGGTCTCGGTGTCCGCATCGAAGATCTGGGCGTCAAAGCTGTCCTCCTCGGCGAGGGCGACAGTCGGTTCGAAGTCCTCGTTCTCCTCGGGATAGCTGCTCATCACGTCGGTCGGGCCGGCGAGGGTCGCGGCCTCGGCCCGCGCCTCGCGGTGCTCGCGCCAGTCGGCGTGGGTCTTGGCGACGGTGCGAGCGGCGGCGTCGCCACCGACGAAAATGCCGCGGAAGATCGTCCGCAGGCTCCTGCCGATCCCCCGGGCCAGCGCCGAAACCGAAGTCCCGGTGAGGAGCATGCCGCCGACCACCAGCAGCAGGATGGTGAAGATCCGCGCGCCGACCTCGCCGAACAGGTACGTGAGCGCGGTTTGGACGCCGTAGCCGACCTTGCCGCCCTCCCAGCCGAAGAAGAGAACGAAGACCAGGTAGACGCCGAAGGCGACGAGGAAGAGGGCGACCAGGTCGATATGGCGCTGCTCGATCCCGGCGGGAAGTCGCAGGCCGGCCTTCGCTTTCGGCTTGCGTTTTGACGCAGCTTTGCCCCGCCGCACTGGGGCGGCACGCTTCTTACGCACGAACATGGTCCCCCGTTCGACGCCGAGCGCCTCACCCCTGCGAACTAAATTCGCGGTAAAACCCGGATGTAGCCCGGATTTTCCGGGCTAACATCTTTATGTGCTTTCTGAGCTAGATCAGGCTGGTGGCCGGGTTCTGGTCGTCGAGGACGACGTAGACATCGCCGACATCCTCCGCCGCTCCCTCCGCAACGAGGGATATGAAGTCCGCACCTCGGCCGACGGAATCGAGGCGCTGGACGTCGCGGCCGGCTTCGTGCCGGACTTGGTCGTGCTCGACCTGGGGCTCCCGGGCCTCGACGGGGTCGAGGTCTGCAAGCGCCTGCGCAGCGACGGCGACGTGCCGATCCTGATGCTGACCGCCCGGGCCGAGACCGAGGACCGGGTGACCGGCCTCGACAGCGGCGCCGACGACTACCTGGTAAAGCCATTCGAGCGCAAAGAGCTGCTGGCCCGAATCCGGGCGCTGCTGCGGCGGCGGCCGCCGCGCGGCGCCGCTTCGCTGGAGGTCGGCGACCTCGTGCTCAACCCGGACACCCGCGAGGTGCGCCGTGGCGAGCGCGAGATCGAGCTGACCAACCGCGAGTTCGAGCTGCTCGAGTTCCTGATGCGCAACGAGCGCCTGGTCGTCTCGCGCGAGCGCCTGCTCGACGAGGTCTGGGGCTACGACCCGATGGCCGCGACCAACACGATCGACGTCTTCATCTCCAACCTGCGGCGCAAGCTGGAGGCGGGCGGCGAGTCGCGCCTGCTCCACACCAAACGCGGCGCCGGCTACGTCCTCAAGGCCTAATCACCGCCCGCGCGGCCCAGCCGAAACCCTAAGAAAGCGCTGCAAAACCTTTAGTGGCGCTTTAGACCCCAGTCCTAGATTTCCCAGCGGACGAGACACACTGGCCCGCCCGGGTTCTCCCCAGACACTGCCCGGGCGGGCTTTTTCGTTGGACGAACCTCACTCGGTACAGGGGACGAGTATCCCTCGACCTCCCTGGATTACTCGCCTGGAGCGGCGCTGGCTGGCCGCGGGAGTTTCTGGTGCGAGTAACAGGACGCCGGTCGGCCAGGGGATACCCGTCCCCCTCAGCAACAGAGCTCCGGCAGACGCCCAGTAGGTCCGTGGTTCCTTACGCACATATATGGGGCGTAAGGAACCACGGGATGAGCTGATCCGGTTCCGAGCCAATCCTGCGGTTCCTCTCGGTCGCCGGGGGATCCGAAAGGAACCGTAGAACTGAAAGGCGCTCCTCCACGAAACGAGCTCCGCAGACGCCGAGGGCGGGCAGCTTTCAGGCGAAACCGCGAAGGATCGTCGTATAGGCGCATTTCTGCGGTCTCGCTGAGCTGGAGCAGCTTTCACCGTCCCGCTGGTACGTGTGGAGGGGCGTCCGGTCGTTCTCCGCGGGAATGTTCGCGAAGCGGCGACATGCAATCTGGTTATTTGCCCGCCATAGGCGGAC
>JBQCCT010000165.1:0-2511 GCA_051961955.1 Solirubrobacterales bacterium | reverse complement strand
CGCTGCGCGAGGAGGCTCCGGCGACCGCGATCGTCGTCCTGACGATGCGGGCGGATCCGCGCAGCGCCCGCGATCTGCTCCGTGCCGGCGCCTCCGCCTACGTGCTGAAGCAGGCGGCGGAGCGGCAACTGACGGAGGCGATCCGCATCGCCGCGGGCGGCGGCTCCTACATCGACCCCGAGTTGGGGGGCGAAGTGGCCCAGCTCGGCGCCGACCCGCTGGAGGAGCTGGGCGAGCGCGACCGCGAGCTGCTGCGGCTGCTCGCCCTCGGCCACACCAACCGCGAGATCGGCGAAACGCTCTACCTCAGCGTGCGCGCGGTCGAGGTCAACCGGGCGAAATTGCTGGAGAAGCTGGGGTTGGAGACGCGGCCGGAGCTGGTCCGCTTCGCGATCGCCAACGGCGTCGTCAAAGCCGGCGGGAACGGCGAGTAGGGCTCAGCCTTCGCGCAGGGGCACCCAGGCGGTGATCTCGGTGCCCTCGCCGGGCGTGGAGGCGACCGCGATCCTGCCGCCGAGCAGCTCGATCCGTTCCCGCATCCCGGTCAGGCCGCGGCCGGTGGGGCCCTCGCTGTCGAAGCCGGCGCCGTCGTCGCGGATCGAGATGCAGATCTCGCCGTCGCTCTGCTTGGCGGTGACGCCGACCCGCGAGGCGGAAGCGTGCTTGACGACGTTGGTGAGCGCCTCCTGGACCAGGCGATAGATCAGCCGCTCGTAGTCGCGGTCGGGCTCGTCCTCGAGCTCGATCGTCGCCTCCACCTCGAGGCCGCCGCGGGCGGAGCTCTCCTCGGCAAGCGCCCGCAGCGCCCCGGCGAGGCCGAGGCGTTCCAGCGGCGCCGGCCGCAGGTCGTTGATCAGCCGGTTCAGCTCGTTGATCTGCTGCTCGAGGCGGGCGATGGTGTCCTCGGCCGCCCACTCGATCCGCCGGGCCCGGTCCTCTCCCTTGCTCTGCAGCGCCGTCGCCAGGGAGATCCGGATCGCCGCCAATCCCTGCAGGGCGTCGTCGTGCAGCTCGCGCGCCCAGCGCTCCCGCTCGCGCTCGGCCGACTCGACCTGCTGCTGCAGCCGTTCGGATTCGACCGTCTGCGCGGTGGCGACCGCGGTGGCGGCGCTGGAGGTGAAGCTCTGCAGCAGCCGCAGGTCCTCCTGGTCGAACTCGATCCCGCCCGCTTCGCGGTCGAGCGCGACCAGGGTGCCGACGGCGCGGCCGCGGAAGAGCAGGGGCACGACCAGGGCGGTTTCGGCGCCGACCCTTTCCCGCAGCCGCCCCTCGGTGGGGGGCGAGTCGCGGTCGAGCCGCTGCGAGACCTGGTCTTCCATCGCCGCCCCGAAGACCGAATCCTCGATCGGGATCGTGACGTCGCTGATGTCCTCGTCGATCGAGCCGGCGTGGGCGGCGACGAAGAGGTCGTCGCCACGGCGCAGGAGGACGAGCAGGGCGCGGGCGTCGACGAGGGCGCGGGCGCGCTTGACGATCAGGTCGAGGACCCGTTTGACGTCGGTCTCGCCGCCGACGGTGCGGGCGATGTCGACCGAGGTCTCGGCCCGTCGCAGCGCCCGCTCGATCTGCGCCTCGCGTTCGCTGAGGCTGGTGTAGAGGCGGGCGTTCTCGATCGCGATCCCGGCCCAGCTGGCGAGGGTGACGGCCGCCTCCTCGTCGCCTGCGTCGAATTCCTCGGCGCCCTGCTTCTCGGTCATGTAGAGATTGCCGTAGGTATCCCCGCGGACGGTGATCGGCACCCCGAGGAACGAGTTCATCGGCGGGTGGTCGGGAGGGAATCCGTAGGCGTGGGGGTGGGCGTTGACGTCGCGCAGGCGCAGCGGCGCCGGCTCCCGGATCAGCTCGCCGAGGACGCCGCGGCCGCGCGGCAGGTTGCCGGTCTGGCGCCGGGTCCTCTCGTCGATGCCGACGTTGATGAAGCGTTCGAGTTCGCGCCGTTCGGGGTCGAGGACGCCGAGGGCGGCGTAGCGGGCGCCGGTCAGCTCGCGGGCGGCCTCGACCACCGATTGCAGCACCGCCTCGAGGTCGAGCTCGGAGAGCAGGTTGCTGCCGACGTCGATCAGCCGTCGGAAGCGGTCCTCGTCGACGTGCTCGATCGACTGGTCCGAGTTCATTGGCCGAATACTCCCACCAATTCTGCGTTTGTGGGAGGGTCCGCAGGCATCAGGTAGAAAGCGACCCTCATGGACCGAAAGCTCGACGTCGGCGCGACCCTGCGCGAGGTCTTCGACACCTACCGCGACCAGGCCGGCGTGCTGCTGCCGGTCGCCTTCTGGCTCTTCCTCGTCGTCGCCATCGTCAACGGCTTGACCGGGGAAAATTTCTCGCTGTTCTGGCTGGGGCTGGTGGTCGGCCTCGCCGTCGGCACTCTCTACCAGGGCATGGTCGTGGGGCTGGTTGACGACGTCCAGGACGGTCGCCGCGATTCCTCGGTCGGCGAGTTGATGCGCTCGGCGCTGCCGGTGCTTGGGCCGCTGCTCGGAGCCGGGATCCTCGCCGGCTTCGGGATCG
>JBQCCT010000164.1:0-4703 GCA_051961955.1 Solirubrobacterales bacterium | reverse complement strand
AGCGTTCGCGTACTCCCTGATCTTCTCCCGTCCCACCTGGTAGGTGGTGGCGGGCCATTCCTTCCCAACTGCATCAGTCTTCAATGGCATGGCGGGGCAGTCTATTGGCTAAGCGGCCAGTCGGGGCAGCGGCAGAGGGGGAACCAGGAGGAGCCTCCCCAAATCTGCGACGGAGGGTTCCCCCTCTGCCGCATCCACTACTCGTCGATCTCCAGCACCGCCAGGAACGCCTCCTGTGGCACTTCCACCCGGCCGACCGCCTTCATCCGTTTCTTCCCCGCTTTCTGCTTCTTCAGCAGCTTGTTCTTGCGGGTGACGTCGCCGCCGTAGAGCTTCGCGGTGACGTCCTTGCGCAGAGCCTTGACGGTCTCGCGGGCGAGGATGTTGGAGCCGACGGCGGCCTGGACCGGGACGTCGAAGAGCTGGCGCGGGATCGTCTTCCGCAGCCGGCCGACGAGGCGCTTGCCCTGGTCGTAGGCGAAGTCGCGGAAGACGATGATCGAGAGCGCGTCGACCTTGTCGCCGGCGAGCAGGATGTCGACTTTGACCAGGTCGGAGACGCGGTTGCCGATCGGCTCGTAGTCGAGCGAGGCGTAGCCGCGGGTCGAGCTCTTCAGGAGGTCGAAGAAGTCGAGGACGATTTCGGCCAGCGGCAGGTCGTAGCGGATCTGCACCCGCTCGGGGCTGAGGAAGTGCATGTCGACGTGGGTACCGCGGCGCTGCTGGCAGAGCTCCATCACCGCGCCCACCTGCTCTTTCGGGCAGATCAACGTCGCCCGGATGTAGGGCTCTTCGATCGACTCGATCGTGCCCGGGTCGGGCAGATCGGTCGGGCTGTGGACCTCCTTGACCTCGCCGTTGGTCAGATTGACCAGGTAGCGGACATTGGGGGTCGTCGCCAGCAGGTCGAGGTCGTACTCGCGCTCGAGCCGCTCGCGCACGATCTCCATGTGCAGGAGGCCGAGGAAGCCGACCCGGAAGCCGAACCCGAGCGCCTCCGAGGTCTCCGGCTCCCAGGAGAGCGCGGCGTCGTTCAGAGAGAGCTTCTCGAGCGCGTCGCGGAGGT
Organism: Solirubrobacterales bacterium; assembly: GCA_051961955.1. Taxonomy (GTDB): domain Bacteria; phylum Actinomycetota; class Thermoleophilia; order Solirubrobacterales; family 70-9; genus VAYN01. The sequence continues at coordinate 3,637 of JBQCCT010000164.1, read as the reverse complement.
CTTCGTAGCGGTCGGTGTCGATCGGGAAGAGGCCGCAGAAGACCATCGGTCGGACCTCGCGGTAGCCCTCCAGCGCCTCGCTCGCGGAGTTCGCCTGCGCGGTGAGGGTGTCGCCGACGCGCAGCTTGGTCACGTCCTTGATCCCGGTGATCAGGTAGCCGACGTCGCCCGCATCCATCCGCCCGACCGCGATCATTGCCGGCCGGAAGAAGCCGAGGTCGTCGATGTCGGCGGTGGTGCCGTTCTGCATCGCCAGGATCGGCTCGTGCTTGCGGAAGGAGCCGTCGACCATCCGCACGTAGGCGATCACGCCGCGGTACTGGTCGAACTCGGAATCGAAGATGAGGGCGCGGGTGGGCGCCTCGGGCTCGCCCTCCGGCGGCGGGATGCGCGCGACGATCGCCTCCAGCACCTCGGCGACCCCCTCTCCGGTCTTGGCCGAGATCCAGAGCGCTTCCTCAGGGTCGCCGCCGAGCAGGTCGGCGATCTCCTGGGCGACCCGCTCCGGCTCGGCGCCCGGCAGGTCGACCTTGTTGATGACCGGGATCAGCTCCAGCCCGTTCTCGATCGCCAGGTAGGTGTTGGCGACGGTCTGCGCCTCGACGCCCTGAGCGGCATCGACGACCAGCAGCGCGCCCTCGCAGGCGGCGAGGCTGCGCGAGACCTCGTAGGAGAAATCAACGTGGCCAGGCGTGTCGATCAGGTGCAGGTGATAGGTCTCACCGTTCTCGGCGGTGTACTCGACCCGCACCGCCTGCGCCTTGATCGTGATCCCGCGCTCGCGCTCGAGGTCCATCGAGTCGAGCAGCTGCGCCTGCATTTTCTTCGGGTCCACCGCGCCGGTGAGCTCGAGGATGCGGTCAGCCAGGGTCGACTTGCCGTGGTCGATGTGGGCGATGATGCTGAAGTTGCGGATGTGGTCCATCGGCGAGCGGAGTATGGCGACTCCGCTTCACCTACACGCCGATGGAGCCAGCGGGCCCCTCAGCTCGAACACGACCGTCGGCGGCTTCCTGAGAATCACCCGGACTCCCGCGCCTTCGGTCCACTTGGCCGAGAGGGGAAACGGAGGCTTGCCTGGTTCTAGGCGGTCGCGGGTGGCGATCACGTAGCCGTAGTCGCCTTCGTTCACCAGTCGCCGGTAGGCACGGCAGGTCTTTGGAGCTTCGAAGCCGCCGTGAGAACGCTCGATGCCCAGGTACTGGACGTGGTTGGAGAGGTCGGTGCCAAAGAGGGGGTACTGGCGCGTGCTGGTGGTGGCGATGCGGGCGCCGGAGATGCCGCGCGCCCAGGCGAAGGCCGCATTGAGGCCCGGCGTGCTGAAGGTCGGGTCCTCGTAGCGGCTCTCCAGGTAGTGGCGCTGGATCGGATAGCCGATGACGACCGCGAGGAGCATCGACGTCGCGAGCCCCCCGAGAACCACCCGTCGTCCTGGAGTGTGGTTGAGGTTAGGCCTCCTCTGGATGCCAAAGCTCAACCACACCCTGCTGGAGCTGCCTAGCCAGCGGCGCAGCGGCGGCGCCGTCGGCAGCAGCGCGAGGCCGAGGATCAGGGCCGGGGCGAGGTAGCGGAGGCCGGATTCGAACCCCCGCGGCATCCCCGCCGGTCCGGACGCCGACGTTGGCGCGATCAGCCACGCCAAGGCACTGGCAAGCCCGACGAGACCGGCCACGGCAACGACCCCTCGCCCGTTCCGTGGTTCCTTTTGCCCGCTATGGGTGCGACAGGAACCACGGAACTGGAGCGTGGCCAGCGATAGGCCCGCGACAGCGGCGGCGAGCAACAGTGGCCAGAGAGACCAGAGGCCGTGGTGGAGGCCGGGGAGGAACCAGTCGGACCAAACGCTGCCGTCGGTGAGGTAGCCGAGGACGGAATGGGCTTCGCGACCGCCCAGAGCCTGCTCGGGGGCTGGGAGCGTGATCGGGCCGAGGTGGTGGACCCAGGGCAGCGGGTTACCGGCGTGCGCGAGGTTGCGCAGGTACCAGTAGCCGCCGCCGGCTAGTGCAGCCAGACCCGAAGCGACGAATGCGCGCCAACGGGTCCCTCGCGGAGCAACCGCAGCGAGCCCTGCTACGAGGACTGCCGCAGGAAACAGAAAGTTCAGCTTCGTCCCAGCGGCGAGGCCGGCAGCCAAGCCGACGACGAGATACGGGCCGACGCCGGCACCACCACCCTCACCCCGCCCCTCTTCCGCCTGCGCCCTCTCCCCGCCCCAGGCGTTCAGCGCGATCGCCACAGCCGCTAGCAGGAAGAAGATCCCAACGATGTCGTTCCTCGCCTCTCCGGCCTGATCCGCCAGGGCCGGGACACTGAGGGCGATGGCGCCGAGTGCGAGCGACCAGGGGGCGACCCGGTATGGCCTGCCGATGCACCAGCAGGCCACCAGGCAGCCGACGAACCAGCCGAGGTTAAACAGCGGCGAGAGCAGGTCCCGACTGAACGCCAGCATCCCGACCGCATGGAAGATTTCGCTGTTGGCCGGGTAGAACCAGGCAAGGAACTGCGGGGCGATGAAGTGCAGCGACCACGTATCGCCGCTCTGGAAGAAACCCGCCGCGAACGGCCCGTGGTACCAGGTGCTGTCGAACCCGGTCATGCCCGTCGACAGGCGCGTCTTCACGCCAGCGGCGAAGTGGATCACCGCCACGACTGCAATCACCAGCGCGATCAGAGCCGGAATCAGACTCCCTCGCTGCCGCCCGTCCCGCCGGAGGGAGGATTCCCGCACCCCACCCAGCAGGTATGGGTGCGGGACTCCTCCCTCCGGCGGTCGCGGCGCGAACTTCCATAACCCCACTCCAATCACGGCGACAAGCACCAGGTACGGCACCGGCTCAAAGACGCTGAACGTCCCGAGAATCTCCCCCGCCCAGATCAGAAGAGCGAGTGAGAGCACCACCGACGCCAGATGCGCCGGCACGCCCTCGAACCGCGGCAGCAACCATCGGCGCAGCGCCGTCCCGCCCAGCCCCGCGGCCCCGACGAGCAGCAGGACCTCGATGACCCCCAGCAGGTAGCGACCCGGCCCGAGCATCCAGCAGCGCCTCGGCTATCCCCGCCGCAGAACCAGGCGCAGGATTTGGTCGAGCTCGGCGATCCGCAGCAGGCGGGCGACGCCGAGATAGGCGACGGCGCCGAGCGCCAGTCCCCCGCCCAGCGAGACGATCTGGCCGGCTAGGCCGCGGCCCAGCGCTTCGTCGAGCAGGTCCCAGACGACCCATGAGACCCCCGCCAGCGCCGCCGAGGCAATCGTGATCTGGGCCGACGTCAGCAGCAGCCGTCGCAACTCCAGCCCACCGAACTCGCGGCGCAGCATCACCGCTTGGGCGATGACCGCGGCGGTCGTCCCGATCCCGGTACCGGCGACGACGCCGCCGACGCCGAACGGCCCGTACAGCGCCAGCGCCGCCAGCGCCGAGACAACGAGGTCGATCACCGCCAGCGCCGTCGCCCGCCACGGCCGCCGGATGCTGAAGAAGGTCCGGGTCTGCAGCAGGTAGAGGCCGTTGGTCGGTAGCGAGAAGGCGAACCAGAAGAGCGCCGTGGCGACGAGGGTCGTTTCGGCAGGACCGAATTCACCGCGCTGATAGACCAGCCGGATCATCGGTTCGGAAAGGGCGAGGATCGCCGCCGCAGC
>JBQCCT010000163.1:0-3041 GCA_051961955.1 Solirubrobacterales bacterium | reverse complement strand
CACTCCGCGATCAGGCGCTCGGCGTCCCCGAGCAACCGCTCGAACTCGTCGTAGCCCCGCTTGGTGATCCCGACCCCGCCCGGGTGCCCGTCGTAGATGAAGATCGTCGAGCGGCCGGTCTGGAAGTGGACGTTGGTGGAGAGGCCGCCGATGTCCCAGCGATCGCACATCGCGATCAACGGCAGCACCGCGATCTGGCTGTGCTCGGTCGCATGCAGCGAGCCCAGCAGCGCGTCCGGTGGCAGCGCCCCGCTGAGCCGGTCCGGCAGTACGTACCAGAGCGCCTGGGTGACGAAGCTCTGCTCGGGCAGCTCGAGAGCGACGATGTCGATCGGTTCCTGGTCCGAGACCGAGACCCGCTGGAAGGCGATCACCTGCTCGGTCACGGAGACGTCGCCGAAGTTGAGCTGCACCCCCGCCACCTCGCGCTGCTCGCGCACGCGCTCGATGTAGATCTCGGTCTCCTTTTTCGGCCGCGTGTACCAGTCGCCGTCGAAGGCGGAGACGATCGCCCGCCGCTCCTCGACGTCGAGCCGGTCGACCTCGTACGAGCGCCCCAGGTGCAGGTACACCGCGCCGGGATGGACGGTGGTGAAGGCGCGCTCGGCCTCGACCAGTCCCAGCATCTCCCCCGCCTCGCGCTCGATCACCGCCACCGAGTCGGCCGAGGCCGAGCGCAGGGCGATCCGGTTGGCGACGAACTCCGGCCGCCGCGGCAGCAGCTTGCCGCCAACGCCACGCAGCTCTCCCGCCGTAACCAACCGTTCGGCCCGCTCGCGCCAGCCTTCGCCGAAGATTTCGTCGTCGTCGGACGTCAGCGGCAGCTCGTAGGCGGCGGCGATCAGGTGCCGGGAGGCGATCTGCTCGTTGCCGTGGTCGAGAATCGCCGCCTCGACCGGCCGCCCGAGGAACTCCTCCGGGTGGCGGCAGAAGAACTGGTCGAGCGCGTCCTGGCCGGCAACGTAGACGGCGAGCCCGCGGCGGCGGCGCCCGGCGCGGCCCCACATCTGCCGCAGGCTGGCGACCGTGCCGGGGAAGGTGGCGCAGATCGCCGCGTCGAGCTCGCCGACGTCGATCCCCAGCTCCAGCGCGTCGGTGGCGACCACCGCCAGCAGCTCGCCGCTGCTCAGCCGCGCCTCGATCTCGCGTCGCTGCTGCGGCGTGTAGCCGCCGCGGTAGGGGGCGATCCGCCGCGCCAGCTCCGGTTTCCCCCGCCGCTCCAGGTTTTCGCTGGCGAAGCGCTGGATCAGCTCGATCCCGCGGCGGCTTTTGAGGAAGCAGATCGTCCGCACCCCCTGGCTGACCAGCTCCGCCAGCAGGTCGGCCGCCTCCGAGAGCGCCGAGCGCCGCACGCCGGTCGCCTTGTCGAGCAGCGGCGGGTTCCACATCGCGATCTCCCGCCCCGCCCGCGGCGCCCCGTCGTCGTCGACGAGCTCGAACTCCGTCCCGACCAGCCGCTCGGCCAGCTCGACCGGGTTGGCGATCGTCGCCGAGGCGAGAAGGAAGCGCGGCTCGCGGCCGTAGGCGCGCGCCAGCCGCCGCAGGCGCCGCAGCACGTTGGCGACGTGGGAGCCGAAGACGCCGCGGTAGGTGTGGGCCTCGTCGACCACCACCCACTCGAGGTTGGCGAAGAAGTCGCCCCAGCTCTTGTGGTTGGGCAGGACGGCGACGTGGAGCATGTCCGGGTTGGTGAGGACGAGGTTGCTGCGCCGGCGGATCGCCGGCCGCTCCTCGCGTGGCGTGTCGCCGTCGTAGATCGCCTCGCGCAGGCCCGGCGGCCGCAGCTCGGCCAGCTTGCGCGCCTGGTCCTGGGCCAGCGCCTTGGTCGGGTAGAGGTAGAGCGCCCGCTCCTTCGGCTGCGCCGCGATCCCGTTCAGCACCGGCAGGTTGAAGGCGAGGCTCTTGCCGGAGGCGGTGCCGCTGGTGATGACGAGGTTCTCGCGCTGTGCCGTCTCGAACGCCGCGAGCTGGTGCGTATATAGAGAGTCGATGCCGACCCGTCCAAGGGCTTCGACGAGGCCCGGGTGCAGCTCCGCCGGCAACGGCGCCGGCCTCGAGCGCTTCTCCTCTTCGGCCGACTGGGCGACGATTCGCCCGTCTCGCCGCGCCGGGTCGATCGCAATCGCCCAATCGGAAGCGAGCAGACTCCCTCCGCGCGCCATCAGCCCACGCTCACGATCTCGGCGGCTACGCGCATCGCTTGCAGGGAGGTGCGGTCGTGGATGCGGAGGATGTCGGCGCCCTCGCGGACGGCCATCGTCACCGCGGCCACCGTGCCCCACTCGCGCTCGCGGGCAGGGAGGCGCTCCTCCCACGAGCCGGCCAGGACAGCGCCGATGAAGTCCTTGCGCGAGAGCGAGACGTAGAGCGGCAGACCGAGCGCGCGCAGCTCGCCGAGCCGGCGCATGATCTCCAGGTCCTGCTCGGGGCTGAGGTCGAAGTCGAGCCCGGGGTCGAGGGCGATCTGCTCCGCCGCCACCCCGAGCTCCCGGGCCAGCTCGACCCGCTGCTCGAACCAGGCCCGCATGTGGTCGACCACGTCGTCGTAGTCACGCCAGGGCCGGTCGACCCGCGGCGGTCCCTCGATGTGCATCAGCACGTAGCCGCACCGCGTCTCGGCAACCAGCTCGAACATCTCCTCACAGCCGCCGGAGATGTCATTGACGACCTCCGCCCCCGCCGACACCGCCCGCCGCGCCACCTCCGGCGAGAAGGTATCGGCCGACACCGGCACGCAAAATTCAGCGTCCGCTGATTTTTCACCCCTATAGGGGGTCGATTTCAGCGTCCGCTGAATTTCGCCGGTTCGCGCTTCGGCCTCGCCCGACCGGCTCGCCAGCCCTTCGATTGCCGGGACCAGGGCCGCGGCCTCGTCCTCGGGCGGGACGGGCGGCCCCGCTTTGGCCGCCACGGCGCCGACGTCGAGCATGTCGAAGCCGGCCTCGGCCAGCGCCAGGCCGTCCCGCACCGCCTGGTTGGGGGTGCCGCTGCGGGCGCCCTCGAACATCGAGTCGACGGTGACGTTGACGATCCCGGCGCCG
>JBQCCT010000162.1:0-7482 GCA_051961955.1 Solirubrobacterales bacterium | reverse complement strand
CCTCGTCCTCAGCCCGCAGGTCCTGGTCGACAACGTCCACCTCGGCGTGGCGCCGACCTGGAGCGACTTCGCGCTCGGGATCGCGGTCGGGATGATCGCCTACACCGGGATCGAGACGATCTCCAACATGGCCGAGGAGGCCCGCGACGCCGCCCGTACGATCCCCCGCAGCGTCGGCCTCGTGGTCGCCGCCGTGCTCGGGCTGTACCTGCTGATCCCGATCGTCGCCCTCTCGGCGATGCCGGTGGTCAAGGAATCCGGCCACTACGTGACCGCGCTCGGCACGGAATTCGCCGACGACCCGATCCTTGGCATCGTCGAAAACCTCGGCCTCTCCCACCTGCCGACCGAAATCCTCCGCTACTACGTTGGCGTCCTCGCTGCCGTGATCCTGCTGATCGCCACCAACGCCGGCCTGATCGGCGTCTCCCGGCTCACCTACTCGATGGGCCAGCACCGCCAGTTACCCGAGGGCCTGCGCCAGGTCCACCCGAAGTACCGCACTCCCTACATAGCGATCCTGATCTTTGCCGCGATCGCGATCGTCACCCTGCTCCCGGGCCAGACCGAATTCCTGGCGACGATGTACTCGTTCGGGGCGATGCTCTCGTTCACGATCGCCCACGTCGCGGTGATCCAGTTGCGGCGCAAGCAGCCTGACGTCGAGCGCACCTGGAAACCGCGGGGGAACGTCCGCGCCTTCGGCTTCGAGGTGCCGACGACGGCGGTGCTCGGCGGCCTCGGCACCTTCGCCGCCTGGATCGTGGTCATGGCGCTGAACCCGCGCACGCTCTTCGTCGGCACCGGCTGGATGGTGCTCGGAATCGCCGTCTACGTCCTCTACCGCCGCCACCAGCGGCTGCCGCTGACCGAGACGGTGAAGGTGGTGCTGCCGGAGCCGCTGGGGGTCGAGGAGGTCGAGTACCGAAGCGTCCTGGTCGTCTTCGAGGACGACGAAGAATTCTCGCCGGAGATGGTCGCGACCGCGGTCAAGCTGGCCTCCAAGCGCCGCCGCGGCATCCACGTCCACTCGATGCTGACGGTGCCGACCAATCTGCCGCTGAACGCCGATATGCCGGAACAGGAGACCGAAGCGCAGCGCCGGATCGAGGAGGCGAAGCTGATCGGGGGCCAGCGCGTGACCGGGCACGTGGAGCGGGTGCGGCCGGGGCAGGCGGGCTACTCGGTGGCCGACGAGGCGGCGCAGATCAAGGCGGAGGCGATCGTCGTCGGCCTCAGCTACCGCAACGGCGTGCCGCTTTACGACAAGACCCTGCAGACCATTCTCGGCGAGCGCCCCTGCCGCGTGATCGTCGTCTCCGATCCGAGCGAAAAGCCGCCGGCGGTGCCGGGTGCGGCGCTGGCGGAGGCGCTGCCGTGAGCGGCGAGCGTTTCTACCGCGGCGCCGTCCGCGGTTTTTCCCTCGTCTTCATCGCGATCGGGCTGGTGGTGCTGATCACCACGCTCGCCGACGGCGGTGGCCCGGCCTCGGTCGGGTTCCTGATGGGACTTGCCTTTCTTGCCGTCGGCGTCGGGCGGCTCTGGCTCGGCTTGAGGATGGGCAGATGAGCACGCCGGACCGCCGCCGCGAGGGCAACGGGGCGCCGCCCCGGCCGGAGGAGCCGCAGGACGAGCCGATCCTCCAGCGCGGTCTTGGCGTCCCCTGGCTCTTCGCCGCCGCCTACTCGGCGGTCGGCTTCTCGATCTACTTCGCCCTCGGCGTCGTCGCCGATCGCGGCCTCGGCCTGACGCCGCTGATCTTCCTCGCCTCCGGACTGCTGTTCGGGCTGACCACGCTGACCTACGTCGAGGGCGGGGCGATGTTCCGCGAGCGCGGCGGCTCCTCGACCTTTGCCCGCCATGCCTTCAACGAGCTCATCGCCTTCATCGCCGGCTGGGCGATCCTGATCGACTACCTGATCGTGATTGCCCTGGCGGCGATCTCGGTGCCGCATTATCTGGAGCCGATCTCAGGCGATCTCGCCGACCCAGGCTGGGAGATCGGGATCGCGGCGGCGGTGATCGTCGTCATCTGCGCGCTCAACATCCTCAACGTCACCGGCCGCGAGCGCCAGCGCCCGCTGGCGATCCTCGCCCTCGCCGACCTCGGCTTGCAACTGGCGGTGATCGTCGTCGGCGTCTTCGCCGTCTGGCACCCGGACCGGCTGACCGAACACATCCATCTCTTCTCGGAGCCAAGCGCCCGCCAGATCATCTACGCGGCGGTGGTGGCGATGTTGGCCTATGCGGGGATCGAGGCCGCCTCCGACCTGGCGCCCGACATCAACGTCAGCCGTCGCGACCTAAAACGGGTCGCCAGCCTCGGTGCCCTCGGGGTCCCGCTCGTCTATGCCGGGATGGCGGCGATCGCGCTGATGGCGGTGCCGGTGATTGGCGGCCCGCACGGCCCGCATACGGCGCTCGGCGGCGAATTCGTCGAGGAGCCGGTGCTGGGGGTGGTCTCCGCCTACCACCCGGCCTGGGTGGCCGACACGATGCGCTGGCTGGTGGCGGTAGTGGCGACGCCAGTGCTGATCTGGGCTGCCAGTACTTCGATGCTCGGCGTCTCCCGCCACATCTACACGCTGGCGATCAATCGCCAGATCCCGAGCTGGCTTGGCAAGCTGGAGAAGCGCACCGCCACCCCCTACATCGCGATTGCGATCAGTGGGGTGATCGCAATCGCGCTCGTGATCCCGACCAACGTCAAGCTGCTGGCCTCGATCTACGCCTTCGGGGCGACGCTGGCGATCACGATCGCCCATCTTTCGATCATCCGCTTACGGGTGAAGGCGCCGGATAAGCGGCGGCCGTTCCGGATCCCGCTGGGCGTGCCCTGGGGAATGGCGGTGCTGCCGCTGCCGGCGATCGTCGCCGCGCTCCTCAGCGGCCTCGCCTTCCTCAGCGTCCTCGCCTTCCACACCACCGCGCGCTGGGTCGGACTCGGCTGGATGGCCTTTGGACTCCTCTTCTACGTCGTCTACCGCAAGGTTTTCGAGGGGACGACGCTGACCAAGCGCGTCTCGGTGACCGAGCGGGCGTTGACCAAGCAGGTACCGGAGGTCGAATTCAGCAACATCTTGGTACCGGTCTTTGGCACCAAGCTGGACGACGACATCGTCGCCACCGCCGGGCGGCTGGCGGCGGCCGAGCAGGCCGACTCGAAGGACGGCGGCGAGTCCCGGCTCGACATCGTCTACGTGATCGAGGTGCCGCTGACGCTGCCGCTCGACGCGAAGCTGCCAAACGAGCGCGAGGAGCAGGCGCAGCGGGCGCTGGAGCGGGCGCGCGAGGTGGGGGAGGAGTACGAGGACGTAGTCGTCACCACCGACGTGATCCGCGCCCGCAAGATCGGCGCCGGCATCCTCGAGGCGGCCCGCCGCGGCAGCGCCGAAGCGATCGTGATCGGCGGCGAGCCGCCGACCAAGATCCGCGGCGGCGGCGTGCTCGGCGGTATCGGGGCGGCCAAGCCGGCCGAGATCGGCGCCGCGACCGAGTACGTACTGAAGAAAGCGCCGTGCCGGGTCCTGCTCACGGCTCCACCGGAACCCTGACGCCTGTCTAGTATCCGCGGCTATGTTCGTTCTGATCGTTGGCTGCGGCCGCGTCGGCTCCTCGGTGGCCCGGGCGATGCTCCGCGAGGGGCACCAGGTCTCCTGCCTCGATGAGGACCCGGAGTCGCATGCGCGGCTCGAGGTCGGGCTGGAGAAGAGCTGGGAGGACCTCGGCGGCCAGTTCACCGTCGGCGCCGGGCTGGAGACCGAGGCGCTGGAGGCCGCCGGGATCCAGGAGGCGGACGTCTTCATCGCCTCCACCGACGGCGACAACACCAACATCGTCATCGCCCAGATCGCTCAACGCCGTTATGAGGTGCCAACCGTGATCGCCCGCGTGCTCGACCCGCTGCGGGCCGAGTGGTACCAGCGCCAGGGCCTGAACACGGTCTGCCCGACCCGGGTCGCGATCGACATGCTGGAGGCAGCCGTGCGCGACGCCGCCGGTCGCGGTGGAGCCCCCGACGAGGCCGCCTCGGCGGCATAGAGAGCGAGGCAAGCGTGTACATCATCGTCGTCGGAGCGGGGAAGGTCGGCTGGAACCTGGCCCGCGAGCTGCTCGGCAAGGGGCACGAGGTGACGCTGATCGAGAGCGATCGCCGCCGCTACCTGACCGTCGAGCAGGAGCTCGAGCACAACGTCTCCTACGGCGACGCCTCCGAGCTCTGGGTGCTGGAGCGAGCCGGGATTCAGCGCGCCGACATGGTGATCGCGGTCACCGGCGACGACGAGGACAACATGCTGATCTGCCAGGTGGCGAAGGAGAAGTACCTGGTCGACCAGATCATCGCCCGTGTCAACAACCCGCGCAACCGCTCCCACTTCGACCTGCTCGGGATCAGGCCCTGGGTCTCGGCGACCGACCTGATCCTGCGCCTGCTCGAGCACGAGGTGCCCGAGTACGGGCTGGTCCACCTGCTCGATCTCCAGCAGGAGCAGCTGGAGATCATCGAGATGCTGCTGGGCAAGAACTCCAGCGTCACCGGGCGCCGGGTCGGCGACCTGCAGATGCCGGAAGGGAGCCTGCTGATCTCGGTCCTGCGCGAAGGCAAGGGCTTCGTCCCCAACGCTGACACGGTGCTGCAGGAAGGCGACGAGATCCTCGCCGTCCTCGATCCGGGCAAAGAGGACGATCTGAAAGCACTCTTCGGGCCCGAAGGCAACGGCAATGGCAGCAACGGCGGGTAAGACCGCCGTAGCAACGGACGCTAACCGGGTAGGGGTTCGGACAGCAACCGGATAGGAGTTTTCTGAGATGGCCGATCGTGAAGTCGATTTCCTGCTGATCGGCGGCGGCATGGCCTCCGCCAACTGCGCTTCGGAGCTGCGGCGGCGCGGCGCCGACGGTTCGATCCTGCTGGTCGGGCGCGAGCCGGAGCCGCCCTACGAACGGCCGCCGATCTCGAAGGAGTACCTGCGCGGCGACGCCGGTCGCGAGGACGCCCACGTCAATCCGGCCTCCTGGTACGAGGAGAACGGGGTCGAGCTGCTGAGCTCGCGCAACGTGCTCTCGCTGGACGCCGAGGCGCGGACGGCAAAAATCCAGGGCGGGGAAGAGGTCGCCTTCGGCAAAGCGCTGTTCGGGACCGGGGCGATGGTCAACATCCTCCGCGTCGAGGGAGCTGAGAACGAGGGCATCCATTACCTGCGCGCCTTCGGCAACGCCGACGCAATCCGCGCCGACGCCGAGGGCGCCGAGCACGTGGTCCTGATCGGCGGCAGCTACATCGGTTGCGAGGTGGCGGCCTCGCTGACCGCGCGGGGGACCAAGTGCACGATCATCGCGATGGAGGACGTGGCGCTGTCGCGGACCTTCGGCGAGCAGGCCGGGCGCTGGTTCCAGGAGCAACTGGAAGAGCACGGCGTTACTTTCCACGGCGGCGAGACTCTGGGCGCCTTCGAGGGCGACGGCCGGGTCAAGGCGGTCGTCACCGAGAGCGGGCTGACGGTCGAGTGCGACGCGGTCGTGGTCGGGGCCGGGGTGCGGGCCGACGCGATGCTGGCGCAGCGGGCCGGGATCGAGGTCGGCGACGGCGGAATCGTCTGCGACTCGAAGCTGCAGACCTCGGTGCCGGGGATCTACGCCGCCGGCGACTGCTGCTCGTATGAGAGCGTCATCCACGACCGGCGCATCCACGTCGAGCATTGGGACGTGGCGATGCAGCAGGGCCAGCACGCCGCCGGCAACATGCTCGGCGACGAGGCCGACTACGAAGTCGTGCCCTACTTCTTCAGCGACCTCGCCGACTGGGCCAGCCTCGAGTACGTCGGTCCCGCCTACGAGTGGGACGAGGAAGTCTGGCGCGGCGACCGCGACGGCGGCGAGTTCTCGGTCTGGTACCTGCAGGGAGGCCGCGTCGCCGGTTGCCTCAGCGTCGGTCGCTCGGAGGAACTGGCGAAGGCGCGGGAGATGATCGCCGAAGGCACTGAGTTCTCCGCCGACGCCCTTTAGCCGATATCGCCGATCCCTCCCAGGTATCCTGCGGAGACGCCGTTGCGGCCTGGTGTAATGGCAGCACGCCTCGCTCTGGACGAGGTAGTCGGGGTTCGAGTCCCTGGGCCGCAGTATCCGAACGCCCGTAACTCCCTGCAAAGCCGTCAAATCGCTTTGCTAGTTTCGCCCCCGTGAAGATCCCTCCTAGCAAGACGATTTTTCTCCTGCTCCCCGTCTTGGGGGTGCTGCTCATCGCTGGCTGCGGTGGCGGTGGCGGCGACACGACCGAAACGACCGCGGCGACGACTGAAGAACCGCAGGCGCTGACCAAGGCGGAACTGATCAAACAGGGCGATGCGATCTGCGGCGAGGTGAACGCAGCCGTCGGCGCTCTCAGCTCCGAAACCTCGGAAGCGGCAGTGCCGGCGCAGATCGAAAAAACCTCCAACCTCTACATCGGCATGGTCGAACGCCTGAAGGAACTGGGAACGCCGGAAGGGGACAGCGGCGAATACGCCAAATTCTGGGAAGCGGCCGAAGAACTGGCCAAGGCCGAGGGCGAAGTCAAACTCGCGGCCGAACGCGAAGACACCGCTGCGCTCGGCGAAGCAGCGAGCAAAGCGGCGCCGGCGCTCGAAGAATTCGAGTCTCAGGCCGGCGTCTACGGCTTCGAAGACTGCAGCAAAGGCCCGAGCGAAGTGACCCCGGGCGGAACTGGCACCGAAGCAGGCGGCGGAATCGAAGAACCCGAACTCGAAGAAGGCGGCGTCGAACCGGAAGCGGAAATCGAAGAACCGGAAGCCGAAGAAGTCGCCCCCGAAGAAGCACCGGCCCCCGAAACCGGCGGCGCCGGCGGCGGCACCGAACCTGCCCCCGAAGGGGGCGGCGAATCCGGTTCCGGTTCAGGCGGCGTCGGTCCCGGCTGACGCCTGAGGGACGAAGCGCTGCGTATAGGGGGCCGGTCACTCCCCGGGCGAATTTGTCGCGCCCCTGTCGGGGCAGCTCCCTGAGACAGAGCCCGCCTATGGCGGGCAAAGAATCAGATTGCATATCGCCGCTTCGCGGACATTCGCCCGGAGAGCGACCGGCCCCCTCCACAACACAGCTCCGGCAGACGCTGTTCACCGAGACCGCGACAACCCGTGCTGTACACGGATTCTCGCGGTTTCGCTGAGCTGAAACAGCTGCCGAATTCTCGGCCGTCTTGGGAGTGCGTGTGGTGGGGGAGTCCGGTGGTCCTCTGAACGTTTTGCGCCGCTGGCCCAACTTCCATCTCGGACGGCTGGCGACGATTCGGCCAGGCAGGCGAGTGAAGAGGATCACCGGACTCCCGTACCGAACCCGGTTTGTCTTGGAGTCTCAGGCAGCCGAGGAGTCGGCCCAGGCGCCGTAGAGCTTGGCGTACGCCCCGCCGGCCGCGATCAGCTCGTCGTGCGTCCCCTGCTCGGCGATTTTGCCGCGTTCGAGGACGACGATCTCGCCGGCGCGGCGGAT
>JBQCCT010000161.1:0-2841 GCA_051961955.1 Solirubrobacterales bacterium | reverse complement strand
CGGGGGTTCTCCCGTATCTCCAACCCGCCCCCCAAAAGCCGGGGTTTCTTTTTCAACCTTTCGCTCGCTAACCCACCCACGACTTTGGCGTGGAGCTGAATCTGGCACTTCCGTGGTTCCTTTTGCACCTATATGGGGCATAAGGAACCACGGAACTGCTGGGCGTCTGGGGGAGTTCCGTTGCTGAGGGGGCGGGTATTCCGCGGCCGACCGGCGTCCTGTTACTCGCCCCCACCCAGCTATGCGGCCAGCCAGAAGCGATGTGGCGAGTAACCCAGGGAGGTCGGGGAATACCCGCCCCCTATACCGAGTGAGCTTTGTCCCTCAGGGATTGCCGACGAAGGCGGCTATCTCGTCGGCTACTCGTTGGGGCTGGTCGAGCGGGACGAACGTCTTGGCGTCGGGGATCTGGACGATTCCGGCATTGCCTGCTTCGCCGGCCAGGCGTTCGGCGTAGGAGATCGGGAAGTACTTGTCGCCGGGGGCCCAGAGGAGGCGGATGGGGAGGTCGGAGTTGTGGAGCTTGGCTGCTGCCTCCAGCGTGTAGCGCTTGTTCATGCCGGCGGTGACCTTCTTTAGGTCGCGCATGATGCCGGCGTCCGCGGTGGCGGGCTGCAGCCAGGAGGCGATCAGCTCGGCGGGGATCTTCGTCCGCGCGAAGGGGGCGAAGGCCCGGCGACCCACCGCGCCGATCCGGAATGGGGCGGAGAGGGCACGCATCCCGCCGGGCAGCTTGGCTAGCGGTGGCATCGCCTTGAAGATCCCAGGCGGGAAGTTCTCATGGGTGTCGCAGTTGGTCAGCACCAGGCGCGAGATCCGCTGCGGATAGGTCGTCACCAGCACCTGGGACATCGCGCCGCCGGAGTCGTTGCCGACGATCGTCACGTCCTCCAGGTCGAGCTTCTCGAGGAAGTCGGCGATCAGGCGGGCGATGCCGGGAGGGGAGAGGTCAGCGTCGGGGTTCATCGCCACCTGCTGGGCGCCGAGCGGCCAGTCCGGGGCGAGGCAGCGGCAGCGGTCGGAGAGGCGATCGACGACACCCTCCCAGAGCCGGCTGTCGACGAGATAGCCGTGGACGAAGACGACCGGTCTGCCCTCGCCGGCCTCGCGATAACGGATCGTCCCCGCCGAAAGCTGTACTTCTTTGCGCTGGTCAGCCATCGTGGCCCTCCTTGTCTGGGTCGCCTCAAGGTAACATACAGACAGCATGAATGTAATTCAATCAGGCGGAAAAGCCTTAGACGGCTTTCCCGGTGGAGGCGCGGATGGTTAGGAGAAGCCAGGCGGAGCGAAGGGAAGCCACCCGCGAGGCGCTGATCGCGGCTGCGCGCACGCTCTTCACCGAGCGCGGCTACGAGGAGGTGGGGACCGAGGAGGTCGTTCGGGCGGCCGGGGTCACCCGCGGCGCCCTCTATCACCACTTCGGCGACAAGGCGAGCCTCCTGGAGGCGACCTACGAACGGATCGAGGCCGAGTCGACCGAGCGGGTCGCCCGCGTCGTCCTCGGCTCCGACCTGCACAGCCCGCTGGAGGCGATGAAGGCCGGGGTGGAGGCCTTCCTCGACGAGTGCGCGAAGCCGGAGCTGCGCCAGATCGCCCTCCACGACGCCCCCGCCGTACTCGGCTGGGAGCGCTGGCGCGAGATCGGCGCCGCCAATGGGCTCGGCCTGATCGAGGCCAGCCTCGCCGCTGCGATCGAGGCGGGGGAGATCCGTCCGCTGCCGGTCAAGCCAACCGCCCACCTGCTGATGGGGGCGCTGGACGAGGCGGCGATGCTGCTCGCCCGCGACGAGCGACCAGAGGCTCGGGCTGAGGTGACTGCGGTCTTACTGACCCTGCTGGAGAGCTTCGCGGTCGCGCGTTCCTAGCGCCGTCGCGAGGCTCGGTCGGCATCGCTTGCGCGGTTCTCTAGACTTGGTGGAGATGAAGGCAGGAATCCACCCCGAATACACGCTTGCCAACGTGCACTGCTCGTGCGGCAACCAGTTCTACACGCGGTCGACCGAGGCCGACCTGCACGTCGAGCTCTGCTCCGAGTGCCATCCCTTCTACACGGGCAAGCAGAAGCTGGTCGACACCGGCGGTCGCGTCGAGCGCTTCCAGCGTCGCGCCGCCAAGCACAGGGCCGGGAAGTAGCCCGTGAGCCCGCCGGAGGGCTCGGCACAGGCATCCCACACCACCTCCTCCGCGGCAAACGGAGGAGACCCGCTGCGTATGCCCGACGGGGCGCTGGTCGCCAAGCGCGACGCGCCGGTCGGCGGCCAGGCGGTGCTGGAGGGCGTGATGATGCGCGGCGTCTCCGTCTGGGCGGTCGCCGTCCGCACCCCCGAGGGGCAGCTCGAGGTCGAGTCCGAGCCGCTCGTTCCCTGGGCGCAGCGGCACCGGCTCTGGCGCCTGCCGGTGATCCGCGGCGTCGTCGCCCTCGGCGAGTCGCTGAAGATCGGCTTCAAAGCGCTGGCGATCTCCGCCAACGCGCAGATGGAGGAGGACGAGGAGGGGAAGAAAGAGGAGATCGGCGGCTGGGTCTGGGGGGTGACGATCTTCTTCTCGATGCTGCTGGCGATCGGCCTCTTCTTCGTCGTCCCGGTAGGTCTCACCAGCCTGATCAAGGACCAGCTCGGCTCGCCCTTCCTCTTCTGGCTGGTCGAGGGGACCCTGCGGACGGGGATCTTCATCGGCTACATCGCTGCGATCAGCAAAATGCCCGACCTGCGGCGCGTCTTCGAGTACCACGGGGCCGAGCACAAGACGATCTCCTGCTACGAGGCCGAAGACGAGCTCGTCCCCGCGCGGGCGAAGCTCTACTCGCGGCTGCACCCGCGCTGCGGCACCAGCTTCCTG
>JBQCCT010000160.1:0-3762 GCA_051961955.1 Solirubrobacterales bacterium | reverse complement strand
GAGAAGATGATCGGCTTCGACATGACGGCGCAGCCTAGGGGGGGGCCGGGTTGGGTGCCGCTCGATGGTGGCTGTGGTGACCGTACTGGGCGGCACCCATCCCGGCCAAACGAAGCCGTCCCGGTTGTCGCTCAGCTCAGGCGGCTTCCGCAGCCGCGCCGGCTTTTTCTTGCTGGTGCTCGCAGTCGCAGTCGGAGCTGTGGCCGCACTCGCCGGCTTGGGCGGAGCCGCGGCTTGGGATGGCTTCCACGCGCCGGCGTGGGTTTTCGATGCCGACGCCGGAGGCGATGCCGCCGGCGATCATCAGCAGGCCGGCGATGAAGACGCCGAGGTGGAAGCCGGAGGTCGCGGCGTCGGCGGAGGCAGCTTCGAGGCGGCGGGCTTCGGCCGGCGGCAGGTGTTCGGTTTCCGCCACCGCCAGCGGCCGCGCCTTGGCGTCGGAGACGGTCTGGGCGGCCTTGGGGCTGAGCGGCCGGTCGCCGAGGTTGGTGTCGAGCACCGAGCCGAAGTGGGCGGAGATGACGGCGCCGAGGACGGCGATCGCCAGCAGCCCGGCGACCCGGGAGACGCCGTTGTTGATCCCGGAGGCGATGCCGACGTGGTGTTCGGGGACCGAATCGAGCACAGTCGCGGTCAGCGGCGCCACCGTCGCCGAGAGGCCGAGACCGAAGACGAGCACCGCCGGCAGCACGTCGGTCGCGTAGTCGGCGCCGGAGCCGATCCGCAGCATCAGCAGCAGGCCGACGCCGCCGACGATCGGGCCCACGGTCATCGGCAGCCGCGGCCCGACACCGGAGGCGAGTTTGCCCCAGCGCGGTGAGAGGACGAAGAGGATGATCGAGATCGGCGTCGTCGCCAACCCCGCCTCCAGCGGCGAGTAGCCCGCGACCTGCTGGAGGAAGAGGCCGACGAAGAAGAGGCCGCCGATCAGCCCGGCATAGGCCGAGAGCGTGGTCAGGTTGGCGACGGCGAAATTGCGGATGCGGAAGAGGCCGAGGTCCATCATCGGGTGGCGGGCGCGCGCCTCGTACAGGAGGAAGAGCGCGAAACAGGCGATGCCGGCCACCAGCGGAATCCAAACCAGCGGGTCGCTCCAGCCGCGGGTCGGCTGCTCGATCAGGGCGAAGACCGGACCGCCGAGCCCCGCCGCCGAGAGCGCGATCCCGCCCCAGTCGATGCCGCGAAAGGCGTCCGGGTCGCGGCTCTCCTGCACCGAGTGCAGGGTCAGCGCCGCCGTCGCCGCGATCAGCGGCAGGTTGACCCAGAAGATCGCCCGCCAGGAGGTGAGGCCGATCAGCGCGCCGCCGCCGGCCGGGCCGATCACGGTGGCGATCCCGGTCCAGGCGGTCCACGTCCCGACCGCCTTGCCGCGCGCCTCGCCGGCGAAGGTGGCGGCGACGATCGCCAGCGAGCCCGGCACCAGCAGGGCGCCGGCAATCCCCTGCAGCGCCCGCGCCGCGATCAGGAACTCGACGCTGGGGGCGATCGCGCAGAGCGCCGAGGTGAGGCCGAAGCCGACCAGGCCGATGACGAAGATCCGCTGCCGCCCGAACTGGTCGCCCAGCGAGCCGCCGACCAGGAGCAGCGAGACCATCGTCAGCATGTAGATCTCGACCACCCACTGCTGACCGGCGAGGTCGGCGTTCAGTCCTTCGCTGATCGCCGGCAGCGCCACGTTGACGACGGTGCTGTCGAGGAAGACGACCGTCGAGCCGAGGATCGTCGCGATCAGGGTCAGCCGCTGCTGGCGGGACGCCTGGTCGAGTCTAAGCGGGCGAGCCCGTCGCCTCGTCGAGTTCCCGCAACTGTGCCGCCGGGGTGAAGAAGTTGCGGTAAGCGAGGGTCGTCGCCACGAGAGCGGAGATCGAGACGCTGCCGAGTAGCGTGTAGAGGAGGATCAGCTGCAGGCGGACGGCGTCAGTGGGGCTGGCGCCGGCGAGGAGCATGCCGACCATCGTGCCGGGGAAGAAGATCAGGCCGGTGGTCTTGGTCGAGTCGACGAGGGTGATCATCCCCGAGCGCAGGGCGCGGCGGACGGTCGGGGCGGCGGCTTCGCGGGCGGTGGCGCCGAGCGCCAGCGTCGCCTCGATCCGGGCCCGCGCCTCCCCCATCTCGTCGCCGAGGCGGTTGAGGGCCACGGCGGAGGCGGTCATCGCGTTGCCGATCACCATGCCGCCGACCGGGACCAGGTAGCGCGGCGTCGGTTCGAAGATGCCGAGGGCGACGACGAGGCCGAGAGTGCTGCCGCCGGCCAGCGCCAGGGCGATCAGCAGCGGCCGGAACGAGCCCGGCACCTTCTTGGCGCGGCTGCGGGCGGTGAGCGCGCCGAACAGGACCATCACCGCCAGCAGCGCCAGCACCAGCCAGATCGTGTCGGCCTCGAAGATCAGCTTGATCGCGTAGCCGACCAGGGTCAGCTGGACGAAGGAGCGGGCGGTGGCGATGCCGATCTCGCGCTCGAGGTCGGCGCCGCGCCAGAAGGAGATCGCGGCTGCCAGCGCCACCAGCGCCAGCGAGGCGGCGACCTGCCAGAGGGCGACGTGGATCGAGGTGACGGCAGCCTCCGGGTTCACACAAGAACCTCCCTCTTGCCGCTCCGCGATCTCACGCCAGCACCTCCGCCAGCGGGCCAC
Organism: Solirubrobacterales bacterium; assembly: GCA_051961955.1. Lineage (GTDB taxonomy): Bacteria > Actinomycetota > Thermoleophilia > Solirubrobacterales > 70-9 > VAYN01. The sequence continues at coordinate 1,129 of JBQCCT010000160.1, read as the reverse complement.
AGCCGGCGAGGCGACCGGCCTCCAGCCGCAGCACCCAGTCGCCGAGGCGGCGGGCCTGCTCGGGGTCGTGGCTGACGAGGACGACCGAGATCTCCAGCTCGCGGCGCAGCTCGGCCAGCGCCGCCTCGATCGTGTCGCGGGCGGCGTGGTCGAGGGCCGAGGTCGGCTCGTCGCGGAGCAGGACCGAGGGGCGCTGGGCGAGCGCCCGGCCCAGCATGGCCCGCTGCTGCTCGCCGACCGAGAGCTTGGCCACGTCGCGCTCGGCGAAGGAGGGGTCGAGGCCGGCGAGCGCCAGGGTGCGGCCGAGGTCGAGTGGCTCGCCCGCCAGCTCGGCCGCGTAGCGGAGGTTCGACTCGACCGTCCCCGCCAGCAGCGCCGGCAGCTGCGGCACCAGCGAGACCTCGCGCCGCAGCGCCAGCGGCTCGTAGCTGCCGAGCGAGCGGCCGCGGTAGGCGATCTCGCCGCGGTCGGGATCGGCGAGCCGGTTCAGCAGCCGCAGCAGCGTCGACTTGCCGGCGCCCGAGGGCCCGACGATCGCCGTCGAGCCTTCCGGGATCCCGGCCGAGAGCGAGTCGAGGACGGCTTTACCGCCGCGGTCCAGGCCCACCTCTCGCAGCTCGAAGAGCACCGCCGCATGATCTCACCCGTTGCGTTCCCCGCTATCGCCCCTGGCGCGTTTGGCTGGAACAATCCGGGTAGGAGAATTCGGCGGATGGCTAGAGCAATTTGGAGCGGCACCATTAGCTTCGGGCTGTTGAACGTGCCCGTGCGTCTCTACAGCGCCGTCGCCCGTCGCAGCATCGCCCTGCGCGAGATCCGCGAATCCGACAGCGCCCGGATCAAACACCGGCGCGTCGCCGAAGGGACCGACGAGGAGGTCCCCTACGAGAACATCGTCAAGGCCTATGAGCTCGCGCCCGGCCAGTACGTGCCGCTGAGCAAAGACGAGATGGCGGCGCTGGCGCCGGAGAAGACGCGCGCGATCGACGTCCAGGACTTCGTCGACATCGAGGAAATCGACCCGATGTACTTCGACAGCCCCTACTATCTCGGGCCGGCCGATGGCGCCGAGAAGGCCTACTCGCTGCTCGCCGCGGCGATGGAAAGCTCAGGCAAGGCAGCGATCTCC
>JBQCCT010000159.1:0-2804 GCA_051961955.1 Solirubrobacterales bacterium | reverse complement strand
GTCTCTGGCTGACCGCGAGAGTGGGTGGGCCGAGCAACAGGACGCCGGTCGTCAGGGAACACCCACCCCCTCCCAACGACAGAGCTCCCGCAGACGTCGCACCCTGGGCCGTCTAGCTGATGCGTGTGGCGAGGAGTTCGGGGTGATCCTCTTCACGTTTTGCGCCGCTGGCCCAACTTCCATCTCGGACGGCTGGCGACGATCCAGCCAGGTAGGCGAGTGAAGAGGATCCCCCGGGCTCCCTACCGAAACCGCTTGCATCAGCCGTTGATCGCGGCCAGTGCTTCGTCCCTGGTCATGTGGACCGGGATTGAGAGCTCTAGGCCGGTGATCTCCAGCACGCGGCGGACCTGGTCGTTGTGGCTGCAGATGACCAAGGCGCGGCCATTGTCACCGCTCTCGAGGCGCTGCCAAGCGCGGACGATCAGGGCGATGCCGGTCGAGTCGATGAACTCACACTCCGAGAGATCGATCAGAACCGAGCCCTCGCCGCTCTCGAGCGCTTCGTCGAGAGGGCCCTCCAGCTCGGGAGCGGTGCTGAGGTCGAGCTCGCCGCGGACGGAGATCGTCCGTACGTTTTGCTCAAGACCGCCAACCTTTACCTCAAACGGGGCTGGATTCACGCGCCGATGCTACCGCAGCATGACAATGCTGCCGCCGACTGTTTTTGCTCCCGCTAGCCAGGGTAAGCACGACTTGATGCGAGACAGCAAGTTATGCTCGCAACTCCGATAAAAGCCTCGGTGTTTCTGGGGGCGGGCTGAACTTTGAATTCCTCAACCAATGATCACTCGGGGCTCCAGATGTCCCTTCCCGCACGGGCTGAGAATGTCGCCGTCGTGCGTCACGCGCTCGCCGGTCTGGCCGAGCGCTTGGGTATGGACGAGGCGTCCCTCGCCGACTTGAAGACGGTCGTCACCGAGGCCTGCATGAACGTGGTCGTCCATGCCTACGCAGGGCAGGAGCCGGGACCGCTCGAGATCGAGGCTGAAAGCGAATTGCAAGGCCTCACGGTCGTGATTCGCGATCACGGGATGGGGATCCGCCCTCGTCCGGAGGTTGACCGCCCGAGTCTGCGAATTGGCTTGACGCTGATCGCCGCCCTCTCCAGCAGCTTCGAGATCAAGGGTGGTGCCGACAAGGGAACCGAAATCCGCATGCACCTGCCGCTGCTCGCGCGCGAAGAAGGGGCAGCTGTGGGTTCTACCTTCAGCGTCGCCGCTGATGAGGCGACCCGGATCAGGGTCGGCCCGCCGGAGATCATCGGCCCGGTGCTGAGCCGCGCGCTCTCGGCTCTCGCTGCTCGCCAGGACATCAGCATCGATCGTCTCTCCGACACGATGCTGCTCAGCGACGCGATCTCCGCCCGCGCCCCGCAGGGCTTCACCGACGGGCACGTCTCGCTCAAGATCGCCGAGCTTCCCGAAGGGATCGAGCTCAAGGTCGGACCGATGACCCATGGCGGCGCCGAGCGACTGCGTGCCAGCTTCGAGCTGCCGGAGGTCGGGGGCTCACTGGAGAAACTGACCGACGAGCTGCGGATCGAGGAAGGCGACGAAGGCGAGTACCTCGTCGTCGGGATCTCCTCGCTCTCGACGAACTAGCGCGCGACCACTACTCGGTCTCAGCGGCGCTCTGCTTCCGCCACCTCGGTTCGGATCCGCTCCAGCGTGCGCCGCAGGATGCGGGAGACGTGCATCTGCGAGTGGCCGATCCGCTCGGCGATCTGGGACTGCGTCAGGTCCTCAACAAAGCGCAGCTGCAGAACCAGGCGCTCACGCTCGTCGAGGTGGGGGAGGGCGCCCTCCAGAGCGAGCTTGTCCTCGACCAATTCGTAACCGGCGTCCTCGTCGCCGACCCACTCAGCCGCGGGCGATTCTTCAGAGTCCTCGCCACCGACGGGGCGGTCGAGCGAGAGGGGGCGGCGGTTGTGGTTGGCCTCGAGCACCTCAAGCACGTCGGTCGGGTCGAGCTCGAGCTTCTCGGCGATCTCTCCGACCGAAGGGGATCGCTGCAATTCCACCGTCAGCTCCGAGATCGCTTTCTCCACCTCGGCCATGCGGTCGTGTAGGCCGCGCGGCACCCGCACCGTCCAAACGCGATCGCGGAAGTGGCGCTTCAGCTCACCGAGGATCGTCGGCGAAGCGAAGGCCGTGAAGGGGGCGCCGCGGTCCGGATCGAAGCGGTCGATCGCATTCACCAGCCCAAGGCTCGCAACCTGCAGCAGGTCGTCGAAGGACTCGCTGGCGCCGCGATAACGCAGGGCGAGGTTTTTCGCAAAGGGCAGGTAGCGGCGCACCAGCTCCTCGCGAATCGCCGGGTCGCGGTCTTTGACGAAGCGTGCCCAGAGCGCTCGCTCGCTGGTCAGGCCCTCCCCGGGCCCCGGACTTGACTGGTCGAATTTGGAAGGTTGCTCGCTGTTCACAGCATCGATCGATATAGGCGGCGTTACTTAACCAACGTTGCTGCCCTGAGAGCGTCAGTCCGAAACCGTGCAGCGCAACGGCAGTGCGCCGTCTAGCCAACGATAGCGATCGTAGATCACGGCTTTCCCCGCCAGCCGCTGAGGCAGGGCGGAAGGCAAAGGTTCGCGACGCCGCTCGGGGCAGTGAGCGGCGTCGCGTAGGGCCTAGCCGGTGTGAGGAGGATGCTCTTAGGAAGCGGTGGCGGGTTCGCTCTTGGCGGCTTTACGGCGAGCCTTGGGGCGAGCCTCCGCGCTGGGCGATTTGAAGTGCATCAGGTTCACTTTGGCGAGAACGCCGACCTCGCCGCTCTCGGCCATCCGTTCGGAAGCCTCGGCCTGA
>JBQCCT010000158.1:0-9371 GCA_051961955.1 Solirubrobacterales bacterium | reverse complement strand
GGCGCGGCGGGCGTTGGCGCCGGCGGTGGCGAGGTCGGCGCGGCCCTGGCGCTGTACGGGCGGCAGGCAGACGATCCGCACCTGCACGTCTCCCACCTGCTTGCCTTCCTTCGCCAGCTCGCCTTCCGCCGCGGCGCAGAGCGGCTTCGCCACGTAGACCGAGACGGTGGCGCCGTCGGTGACACCGCCTTCGCCGCAACCGACCATGAAGAGCACCAGCGCGATCAGCGCCGGCGCCGCCTTCTTAGCCAAAGAAGACCTCTGCCTCTTCGTAGAGGGAGGGCGGGACCGTCTTCAGCTCCGCGGTGGCCTCGGTCAGCTGCACGAGCTCGATCTCGGTTCCCCGCAGCGCCGCCATCGTCCCCCAGCGTCCCGCGTTCGCGGCGTCGATCGCGTGCAGTCCGAAACGGGTGGCGAGCACGCGGTCGAACGCGGTTGGGGTGCCGCCGCGTTGAACGTGGCCGAGCACCGTCGCGCGGGTCTCTTTGCCGGTCCGGCGCTCGATCTCGCCCTCGAGCCAGTGCCCGACCCCGCCCAGGCGGACGTGCCCAAAGGCATCGACGGGAGCGTCTTCGGCCTCGGGCATACCGCCGATCGGCTTCGCCCCCTCCGCAACGACGATGATCGGCGCATAGTGGCTCGCGAAGCGGCTACCGACGATCTCGCAAACCTTCGCGACGTCGAATTCCCGCTCCGGGATGAGGATCGCGTTGGCGCCGCCGGCAAGCCCTGCGTGGAAAGCAATCCAGCCCGCGTGGCGCCCCATCACCTCGACGATCAGGACCCGATGGTGGCTGTCGGCCGTGGTGTGGAGGCGATCGATCGCCTCCATCGCGATGTTGACCGCGGTGTCGAAGCCGAAGGTGTAGTCGGTGGCGCTGAGGTCGTTGTCAATCGTCTTCGGCACTCCGACGATCGGCACGCCGAACTCCTCGTGCAGCCGCGACGCCGCCCCCAGCGTGTCCTCTCCCCCGATCGCGATCAGGCCGTCGACGCCGGCCGCGGCGAGATTCGCCTTGATGCGCTCCGGCCCGCCCTCCACAGCGACGGGATTAGTCCTGGAAGAGCCGAGGATGGTGCCGCCGCGGGGCAGGATCCCCCGCACCTCGGGCACCCCGAGCGGTCTGCTGTCGTTCTCCAGCGGCCCTCGCCAGCCATCGCGGTAGCCGACGAACTCGTGGCCGAAGAGCCCCACCCCTTTGCGAACGACGGCACGGATGACGGCGTTCAGCCCCGGGCAGTCGCCCCCTCCGGTGAGCACGCCGATTCGCATCGCCCCAGCTTAAAAGCTGCCGGATACGAGCGAGCGCGATAGGTTCGACGCAAATGAAGAGGGAGAAAAACCATGAATGACTCACCCGACCTCGCGGCAATCACGCAAGTCCAGCAGGGGATCTGGTCCAAGGGCGACTTCGCGATGGTCGCCGGAATCGTCTTCAACGCCGGCGAGAACCTCGCCGAGGCACTCGACATCGTTCCCGACGAGCACGTCCTCGACGTCGCCTGCGGCAGCGGCAACGGTGCGATCTCGGCGGCGCGACGCAGCTGGGGCGGAGTAGTCGGCGCCGACTACGTTCCGGCGCTGCTGGAGCGAGGCCGGGAGCGGGCCGCGGCGGAGCGCCTCGACGTCGAGTTCGTCGAGGCCGACGCGCAAGACCTGCCCTTCGCGGACGGCAGCTTCGACGTGACGATGTCGATCTTCGGCGCGATGTTCGCACCAGATCAGCCGAAAACCGCTTCCGAGCTGTTGCGGGTGACGAAACCGGGCGGCCGTATCGGCATGGCCAACTGGACCGCCGAGGGCAGCGTCGGCGAGATGTTCCAGACGATCTCGAAGCACGCGCCGCCGCCTCGTGGGGTCGAATCGCCGCTGCGCTGGGGCAGCGAGGACGGCGTCCGTGATCTCTTCGGCGACGGGGTCTCCGACATCCGCTTCGAGCGGCGAACTTCGCGCCAGCCCTTCCGCTCCGCCGACCACTACATCGAGTTCTTCCGCACCTACTTCGGCCCGACCCAGACCGCCTATGAACGGGTCGGTTCCGAGGGTGAGCAGGCGCTGACCGACGACCTGCGCTCCTTCCTGGAGAGGACGAACACCGCCGGCAAACGAGCGATGGTCCTAGAGGCCGAGTATCTGCAGCTGATCGCTACCCGCGCCTAGCGGGTCTCGGATTTCGGCTGGGCGATCCGAACTATGGCGCCGATCAGCAGCACACCGAAGAAGATCAGCCCGGCGACGCCGCCGCCTTGGCCGAGCCAGCCGTAGGCGGTGACCATTGCGGCTAGGGCGAGGAAGAGGGTTACGACCATTCCCATGACGCGCGGCATCCTATTGGATCGCCCCGCGGGAACGGCTATTGGCTGAGCGTTACGCGGGTCTCGCTGAGGAACGAGGCGACGGCATCGGCAGCGCCCTGTGGCGACCCGCCCTCGCCCGCGGCGCGGACCAGGCGGGAGCCGATGATCACCCCGTCGGCGATGCGGCCCACTTGGGCGGCCTGCTCCGGAGTACCGATCCCGAAGCCGACGGCGACCGGAGTGCGGGCGTCCGCCTTGGTTGCCTCGACCAGTTCGGCGAGGGCAGATGGGACCTCCGCTCGCTCGCCGGTGGTGCCGACGGTGGAGACGACGTAGACGAAGCCGTACGCCGCCTCACAGATCTGCCGCCGCCGCTCCGCCGGCGTGGTCGGCGCCAGCAGCGGCACCAGGGCCAGCCCCTCGGCCGCGAACGCCTCCCGCACCTCGCCCGCCTCGTCCAGCGGCAGGTCCGGCACGATCGCCCCCGCCGCCCCCGCGGCGCGGATCATCTTCGCGAACTCGGCCGGACCGCCCTGGGCGAGGACCATGTTGGTGTAGACCATGAGGACAACCGGGAGCCGCTCCGAGACCAGGCGGCACACCTCCAGCGCGGTCGCGAAAGTGGCATCAGCATCCAGGGCGGCGGTGGCGGCCGCGTGGATCGTCGGGCCATCCGCCAGCGGGTCCGAAAACGGCACACCGAGCTCGATCAAGTCGGCGCCGGAGTCCGCGTAGGCCGCGGCCACCGCCAAGCCCGTCTCCCGATCGGGATAGCCGGCCATCATGTACGGCATCAAGGCCGCCCTGCCCTCAGCTTTCGCCGAGGCGAAGGCCGCCGCGATGCGGTCCGTACCGGGGGTCAGGGGGTGACCCGGAGGAGCCTCCCCAAATTCGCGCCGGCGGGTCACCCCCTGACCCCCTTCACGGCAACACCTCACCAGGCGGTTTCAGCCGAGAAGTCGCCTCGGCCATGTCCTTGTCGCCTCTGCCGGAAAGGCAGAGAACGTCGAAGCCACTCTCTCCGCCGCGGTTCTCCAGCAGCCAGGCGAGTGCGTGGGAGGACTCCAGGGCGGGGATGATGCCCTCCAGGCGGGAGAGCTCTTGGAAGGCCGCCAACGCTTGCTCGTCGGTGACGCCGACGTAGGTGGCGCGGCCGCTGTCTCTTAGCTGCGCGTGCTCGGGGCCGACGCCGGGGTAGTCGAGGCCGGCGGAGATCGAGTGCGCCTCGAGGATCTGCCCCTCCTCGTCGGCAAGGATCGAGGAGAGCGAGCCGTGGAGAACGCCGGTTGCCCCCCCTTGCAGGGAGGCGCCGTGCCGGCCGCTGTCGAGACCCTCGCCCGCCGCCTCGACGCCGACCAGCGCCACCTCCTCGTCGGGAACAAACGGGGTGAAGATGCCGATTGCGTTGGAGCCGCCGCCGACGCAGGCGACCACCCGCGCGGGCAGCGAGCCTTCGGCCGCCAGCGCCTGCTCACGCGCCTCTTCGCCGATCACCCGCTGCAGATCGCGGACCAGAGCCGGGTAGGGCGCCGGGCCGACGGCGGAGCCGATCACGTAATGGGTGGTGGCGACGTTGGCGACCCAGTCGCGGATCGCGGCGCTGACCGCCTCCTTCAGCGTGCGAGCGCCGGCCTCGACCGGGGCCACCTCGGCACCCAGCAGGCGCATCCGCTCGACGTTGGGCGCCTGGCGGCGGATGTCCTCGGTGCCCATGTAGACGACGCATTCGAGGCCGAGCAGGGCGCAGGCGGTCGCGGTCGCCACCCCGTGCTGGCCAGCGCCGGTCTCGGCGATCACCCGCGGCTTGCCCATCCGCGCCGCCAGCAGCGCCTGGCCGATCGCGTTGTTGATCTTGTGCGAGCCGGTGTGGGCGAGGTCCTCACGCTTCAGGTACACCCGCGAGCCGACCCGCTCGGATAGGCGCTCAGCCAGGTAGAGCGGCGTCGGGCGGCCGATGAAGTCGCGGCGCAACTGGCGCAACCGCGCCATGAACTCCTCGTCCTCGCGTGCTTCGGCCCAAGCCCCGGTCAGCTCGTCCAAGGCCGGGATCAGGGTCTCCGGTACGTAGCGGCCCCCGTAGGGCCCGAAGCGCTGCTCGATCGTGCTCATGCCGCTCGCGCGCCAACCGAGTTCGCGGCCTCGAAGAACGCCGCCATCGCCTCGTGGTCCTTGCGTCCCGGCTCGAGCTCGACGCCGCTGGCGACGTCGACTGCATGGGGATGGGCGATCGCGATCGCAGTCGCGACGTTGTCCGGGCGCAGGCCGCCGGCGAGGATCGCCGGCACTTCGGAGCGATGGCCGCGCAGCAGCTCCCAGTCGAAGCTCTCGCCGGTCCCGCCCCACATACCCTTGCCGCGGCGGTCGAAGAGGTGGAAGTCGGTCCGGAAGGCCTCCGCCGCGTGGATGTCCGCGGCGCTGGCGACGTGGATCGCCTTCGCCACCTTCACCCCGGTCCGTCGTGCCACCTCGGCGCAGAACGAAGCCCCCTCGGCCCCGTTCAGCTGCACCATCGTCAACCCCTCATCCTCCACCGCCCGATCCACCTCGTCGAGCGTCGGATTGACGAAAACACCAACCACCTCGCACTTGCGCCTGAATGCGGCAGCAATCTCTGCCGCCATAGCCCGCTCGACGTTTCGCGGACTCCCGTGGAAATGGATCAGACCGATCGCCCACGTACCGAGCCGCACAGCCTCGGCAGCGTCATCGAGATTGGTTATGCCACAGAACTTCACGCGCATAACCTCAGCGTACGGGAAGACGGACCGGACCTAGGGGCCCGGCCCGTCTCTCGCAGGAGAAACTATTCGCCGGCTTTTTTGGGTTGCGTCCCGAGCGTGACGTTCACGCTCTTTTCCTGACCATCGCTGAATACGGTCAGTTCCATCGTGTCACCCGGCTTCTTGCCCTGGATCTTTTCGATGAGCTGTTCCATGTTGGCGATCTTCTGGCCGTCGATTTCGGTGATGATGTCGCCGCCGAGGCGGACTTCGGCGCCGTTGATCGTGGCCGAGGTGTGGCCGCCTTCGAGGCCGGCCTTGTCAGCGGGACCGCCCTTGACGACGGACTGCACCAGCACCCCTTCGTCAACCGGAAGGTTCAGCGCCTTCGCCAGTTCCGGCGTCACCGTCCCACCTTGGATGCCGAGGAAGGCGTGTTCGACTTCGCCGTTGGTCTCGAGCTGCTTGATCTCGGCGCGGACGGTGTCGATCGGGATCGCGAAGCCGATGCCGATGTTGCCGTTGCCGCCACCGCCGGTGGCAATCTGAGAGTTGATCCCGATCACCTCCCCCGCGCTGTTGATCAGCGGACCGCCGGAGTTGCCCGGGTTGATCGCGGCGTCGGTCTGGATCACGTGGTTGATCGAGAAGCCGTTGGGCGCCTGGATCTGGCGCTGCAGGGCTGAGACGATGCCGCTGGTGACGGTGCGATCAAGCCCGAAGGGATTGCCGATCGCGACCACCGGGTCGCCGACTTCCGCTTCAGAGGAATGACCGAGCGTCAGCGGGTGCAGTTCCTGCGCCGGCGCGTTGACCTTGAGCAGGGCGATGTCGGTGCCGGGGTCGGCGCCGACGACCTGCGCGCGGTAGGTCTTTTCGGATTCGCCGAGTTTGACCGTGACCTTTTCGGCGCCTTCGATCACGTGGTTGTTGGTGAGGATGTGGCCTTCGCCGTCGATCACGAAACCGGAGCCGGTGGCGACGCCACCGGATTCGGGTTTGGATTCCGGTTCGCCGAACGGGCTGAAGGGGTTGAAGGTTTCGCTTTCCTGCGGTTCGAGCTGGGATTCGATGAATGCGACGCCGCCGCCATCGGTCTTGTAGATCTGGTTGACGACGTTGGTTTCGCCCTTGGCCGGCTTGGCGTCGATCGGCGCCGTCATCGGCGCTGCAACCGTGGTCGTCGAGCCGCTGTCGGAGTGAATCGCGCCTGCGGCGAGCGCGATCCAGCCGAGCACAGCGACAACGAGGCCCCCTAGGAGCGCCGAGGCAAACGGGCTGCGAAATTTGTTTTTGAGCGTGGACATGCAGACAGGGTTGCGGAAGGCCGTCTCGTATTCCTAAACGGTCTTCAAATTTTTTCTAAATTAGCGAGCCAGTCGTCTCGGCGCTTTAGACGAGGTGTTCTCGAGTGGCTTCATCCGTGCCGGTGAGCTCGCGCACTTTGCCCTCCGGATCGGCAGCGGCCATCAGCGTGGTACCGATCAGGACTGCGTCTACGCCGACCCGGTCGAGCTCCTCAAGCTCCTCGCGGGCGGAGATGCCGCTCTCCGCGACCACGGTCTTGCCAGCGGGCACGTCCGGCATCAGCTCGTAGGTGTTGGCGACGTCGACGCTGCCGTCGTCGAGATTGCGGTTGTTGATCCCGATCACCTCAGCGCCCGCCTCCAGCGCCCGCTCCAGCTCCTCGCCGTCGTGGACCTCGACCAGGCAGTCGAGGTCGATCGCACGTGCCTCCTTGTAGAGATCGCAGAGGTCCTCGTCGCTGAGCGCTGCCACGATCAGCAGCACCGCGTCGGCCCCGTTCACGGCGGCCTCGTAGAGCTGGTAGGGATCGACGACGAAGTCCTTGCGGATGATCGGCAGGCTGCAGGCGGCGCGGGCGGCGCGCAGGTCGGCCAGCGAGCCGCCGAAGTGCGGTTCGTCGGTGAGGACCGAGAGCGCGGCCGCGCCGCCGCGCTCGTAAGCACTCACCTGAGCGGCGATCTCGATGTCCTCGCCGGCGATCTGGCCCGCGCTCGGCGAGCGGCGCTTGAACTCGGCGATTATCGAGAGCCCAGGGCGGACCAGCGCCTCGTTGAACGGGCGTTTCTCCCCGCGCTCGGCGAGACGCGATTCGAGCTCGTTTTGGGGCAAGTCGCGGCGACGCGCCTCCACGCCCTCCCGAGCCCCGGCGATCAGCTGCTCCATCATTCCCACTGGACTGAGAAAGCCTAGACGGCCGGGGCGACCGTTGCCGCGATCAGCCGCTCCAGCACGTCGGCTGCCGCGCCGGAATCGATTGACTCTTCCGCCTTCGCCACCCCTTGCTCGAGGTCCTGGGCGAGACCACCAACGTAGATCGCCGCCGCCGCATTGAGGACAACGAGGTCGCGGTGGGGGCCGGGCTCGTCATCGAGAACCCGACGGCTGACGGCGGCATTCTCTTCCGGGGTCCCCCCTGCCACGCTCTCGAGCTCGGCTGGCGCGAGGCCGAACTGATTGGCCTCTACAAACCACTCGGCGGTGCGACCGTCGGCAACCTCGATCACTCGCGTCCGCGCCGCCAGCGAGAGCTCATCGAGTCCGTCCTCGGCCGAGACGACCAGTGCGCGGACGCTGCCGAGGCCGAGCAGCGCCTCGGCGATCGTCTCCTGATAGTGGCGATCGGCGACGCCGAGTAGCTGCCGGTCGGCCCCAGCGGGGTTGGTCAGCGGCCCAAGGAAGTTGAAGATCGTCCGAACTCCGAGCGCTTTGCGGGCGGGGATGACGTGTTTCATCGCCGCGTGGTGGCGCGGCGCGAACATGAAGCCGAAGCCGACCTCGTCGATGCAACGGCCGACCTGCTCAGGTTCGAGTTCGACGTTGACGCCGAGTGCCTCCAGCAGGTCGGCGGAGCCGCACTTGCTGGTGTTGGAGCGATTGCCATGCTTGGCGATCGCGCAGCCGGCACCGGCGGCGACCAGCGCCGCGGTGGTGGAGACGTTGAAGGTCGAGGGGCCGCCGCCGGTTCCGCAGGTGTCGACGAGGTCGTCGCGCTTAGTCGGGACCGGCGCCGCCAGGCTGCGCATCGTCCGCGCCAAGCCGACCAGCTCCGGCACCGTCTCCCCCTTCGCCCGCAGGGCGATCAGGAAGGCGCCAGTCTGCACTGGGTCGGTGCGTCCCTCCATGATCTCGGACAGCACCGTCGAGGCGTGGTCGGCAGTGAGGTGGTCGCCGGCGCAGACGGCGTCGATCGCGCGGCTGACTACGTCGTTAGGCATTAGCTCCCTCCCCGAGGAAATTGGCCAGTAGATGTTTGCCTTGCGGCGTCAGGACCGACTCGGGGTGGAACTGGACGCCCTCGATCGGCAGCTCCCGGTGCCGCGCGCCCATCACCACATCGCCAAGGCGGGCAGTCAGTTCGAGCTCCTCCGGCAGCTTCGGGTCGGCGATCAGCGAGTGGTAACGGCCAGCGACCATCGGGCTCGGCAGCCCGGTGAAGACCGACTTTCCATCGTGCTCGACTTCGCCCTCCTTGCCGTGGATCGGCTCCCCTTGGACGACGCGGCCGCCGAAGACGTCGACCATCGCCTGGTGGCCGAGGCAGACGCCGAGTACCGGCGTGCCGGCTTCGCCGAAGGCTTTGATCGCCTCACCCGAGATCCCCGCCTCGGCCGGCGTGCAGGGACCGGGCGAGACGACCAGCCGGTCGGGCTTGCGCTCCAGCAGCTCGCCCACCTCGGCTTTGTCGTTGCGCACCACTTCCACCTCCGCCCCCAGCTCTCCCAGGTATTGGACGAGGTTGTAGGTGAAGGAGTCGTAGTTGTCGATCACGAGTACGCGCATTGGCCTATCCCCAGTCCGGCTGTTCGCAGGCGACCTCAACGGCGCGGAAGACCGCCCTCGCCTTATTCACCGACTCGTTGTACTCGTAGGCCGGCTTGGCATCGGCGACGGTGCCACCGCCGGCCTGCACGTGCAGCTGCCCGTCCTTGATCACGACGGTGCGGATGTGGATCGCGGTATCGAGGTCGCCGTTCCAGGAGAGGTAGCCGACCGCGCCGCCATAGCCACCGCGCTTGACCGGCTCCAGCTCGTCGATGATCTGCATCGCCCTCACCTTGGGGGCGCCGGAGAGCGTCCCCGCCGGCAGCGCCGAGCGCAGCACGTCCAGCGCGCTGATGCCCTCTTTCAGCTGGCCCGAGACCTGGCTGACGATGTGGAGGACGTGCGAGTAGGTCTCGACCACCATCAGCTCGTCGACCTTGACGCTGCCGTACTCGCAGACGCGACCGAGGTCGTTGCGGCCGAGGTCGACCAGCATCACGTGCTCGGCCCGCTCCTTGGGGTCGTTGACGAGCCGCTCGGCGAGGCGGCGGTCCTCGTCCTCGC
>JBQCCT010000157.1:0-2688 GCA_051961955.1 Solirubrobacterales bacterium | reverse complement strand
ACCGTGCGGTGGCGGCCGAGGGCTTCGACGAAGGCGCGGAAGTGCGGGTCGCGCCAGTTCAGCTCGAGGTGGCTCATCCACCAGCCGCAGAGCACCAGCGGCGGCCCGTCCCCGCTGCGCGCCCAGGCGATGCGGCGCCCTCCCTCCTCGGTGAAGCGGATCTCCGGGTCTTCCACAGACCCAGCCTAGAGCCAGTGCCATGGCCCGAAAAGGCCAGCCGAAGTTGGCCGGGATGGGCGAAGCGGTGACGGGGGCGCGCCGCTTGAATCGACGGCATGACTACCTACACCCTGGAGAACCCTCCCGTCGAGATCGCCGAAAGCCGCTTCATCGCGGCCCTCTACGACCCCTTCCTCTGGTTGGGCGAGAGGCTGGGCATGGCGGCGCGCCGGCGGGAGCTCCTGGCCGATGCCCGCGGCGCCGTGCTCGAGATCGGCGCCGGGACCGGGCTCAACCTCCGCCATTACCCGCCCGAGCTGGAGGAGCTCGTGCTGGTCGAGCCCGGCGAGCCGATGGCGGATCGGATCGACCTCTCGCGGGCTCCCGACGGCGTGCCGACCAGAGTGGTTCGCGCCCCCGCCGAGCAGCTCCCGTTCGCCGACGGAGCCTTCGACACCGTCGTCTCGACCCTCGTCCTCTGCACCGTCTCCGACCCGGCTCGGGCGGTCTCGGAGGTGACCCGGGTCCTGAAGCCGGGAGGCCGCCTGCTCTTCTGCGAGCACGTGGGGGCGGAGTCGGGCTGGCGGCGTGCGTTGCAGCGGCGCTCGGTGCGGCCCTGGGCCGCCTTCGCCGATGGCTGCCGCTGCGACCGGCCGACGCTGACGACGATCGAATCGCAGCTCCGGGTCCAGTCGGTGCGGCGCGGCAGCTGGCGGGGGATGCCGGCGATCGTCAAGCCGCTGGTCTGGGGCAGCGCGGTTTCCGCCGATGCCTTCTGACCAGATCGTCTGACTAGAGTTCCGGGAGTGAGTGGGAAGAAAAGCGGCTCGAAGGCGGAAGAGGGAAGCTCTCCTTCCCAGCTGATAGATGCGCGGATCGAGGAGCTGGGCGACTGGCGGGGCGAGACGCTCTCCCGGATCCGGGCTCTCGTCAAGGAGGCCGACCCCGAGGTGGTCGAGGAGTGGAAATGGAGGGTCCCGGTGTGGTCGCACGACGGCATCGTCTGCACCGGCGAGACCTACAAGAAGGTCGTGAAGATGACCTTCGCCAAGGGCGCCTCGCTGGAGGACCCGTCGGGCCTCTTCAACTCCAGCCTCGAGGGCAACGTCAGGCGCGCGATCGACTTCCACGAGGGCGACGAGATCGACGAGGCGGCGCTGAAGGAGCTGATCCGCGCCGCGGTGGCGCTGAACGCGTCCGCGGCTTAGCTCAGGTCGGCTCGGCGCCCGCCGGTTCCCGCCGCCAGGCCCGCCCGAACTCGCGCATCATCCGGGGGTAGACGATCAGGTGGCGGAAGGGCGCGATCGCGGCCATGTAGGCCTCGCCGCGGCGCCCGTTCGGCTTCACCAGGACCGCCATCTGACCGCGATAGCCGCCGCTCTCGTCGGGGACCCAGCCGAGGTGGAGCACCCCGTGCATCGTTCCGTTGGCGATCTCGGCGGCGTACTCGTCGTCGGTCAGGTACAGCGGCGAGAACGGCAGCGCCTCGGGGGACGGCCCGGACGGCCCGTCGCGCAGGTCCACCGGCAGCCGGTCCCGGAGGGTCGGGACCCGGGAGCCGAGGCCGGTGCCGGGCTCGTCCCAGCCGAGCAGGCCGCCGATCTTCCAGCGGATCGCGAAGAGGGCGCGGACGGCGGCGGAAGGGCTCTGCGCGGGGTCGAGCGAGGAGGCGAGGCGCAGCAGCCGCGGGAAGTCGCCGGGGCCGCCGGGGGTGGGGAGGGCCCAGACGTCCTCGACGCGGAAATCGGGCGTCAGCTCGTGGATCCGCCACGGATGCGAGGTGTGCGCGCTCTCCGGGAGCTTCATCCCGTCAACGGTAGAAGGCGCGGCGCCGACGCGCGAGCGCAAAAAGGGGAAGATGGACCGATCATGGCGAAGAACGAGGGATCGGGGGCGATCTCGCCGACCGCCCACTACACCGGCGAGACCTGGGTCCGCAACGGCCTCTCCCATCCCCAGCTCGCGACCTGGCAGGGCCGCCTCTTCCACCGCACGATGGCGCTGCCGAACGCGGCCAGCAGGATGCTCGGCGGCCCCAGCCTCGAAGGCGCGCTCCTCGCCCGCCACCGCATCATCGACGCCTGCCTCGAGGACCTGATCGGCGGCGGCGTCAGCCAGGTGATCGAGGCCGCCTGCGGCATGTCGCCGCGCGGCTGGCGCTTCGGCGAGCGCCGTGGAGACGAGCTCACTTACATAGAGGCCGACCTGCCGGCGATGGCCCGGCGCAAGCGCGAGGCGCTGGCGCAGATTGGGTCCCTCAGCGACCGTCACCGCGTCGTCGAGCTCAACCTCCTGCGGGACGGCGGGCCGGACAGCCTCGAGTCCCTGGTCGAGACCCTCGACCCGGCCAAGGGGCTGGCGATCATCACCGAGGGCCTGCTGACCTACCTGGACGACGGGACCGTCGAGGCGCTGTGGGCGCGGCTGGCCAGGGTGCTGCGCCCCTTCTCGAAGGGCACCTACCTGGCCGACCTGCGCTACGCCCGTCCCCGTCGCGGCGCCTCCGAGCGCGCCTTCGACGTGCTCCTC
>JBQCCT010000156.1:0-5381 GCA_051961955.1 Solirubrobacterales bacterium | reverse complement strand
GTCGTCGTCCAGTGCCAGAACGAGCGCTCGCAGATGCAGAACCGGGCGGTGGCGATGCAGCTGCTGCGCTCGCGGCTGATCGAGCTGGAGGAGCGCAAACGCTCCGAAGAGCTGGCCAAGCAGCGCGGCGAGGTCAAAGACGTCGCCTGGGGGTCACAGATCCGCAGCTACGTGATGCACCCCTACACGATGGTCAAGGACCATCGCACCGAGCACGAGGTCGGCGACGTGCAGCGGGTGCTCGACGGCGACCTCGACGACTTCATCCGCGACTACCTGCACAAGACCGCGGCAGCCTCGGCCAACTAGTGCCGTGTCAGGCAACGTTCGCCCTCTCTGGCTTGCCCTCGCCGCACCTGGCGGCGTCCTCGACCGCTCGGCGTGGCGCCGCCACGCCTTCGGGTCTGCGTCCTTGCCAGCCACCGCGATGCCTGCGCCAGAACCGGGCCAACGTCACCGGACACGGCACTGATGGCCGAGCTCTTCCACCTCGAACGGGCGCCCGCGGGCGACGCCGAGGGGCTGCTCGTTCTCCACCACGGCCGCGGCACCGACGAGCGCGACCTGATCGGGCTCGCCGACTTCCTCGACCCGGAGCGGCGGCTGCTGGTGGTGACGCCGCGGGCGCCGCTGACGCTGCCGGGCTCGCCCGGCTACCACTGGTACCTGGTGCCGCGGGTCGGCTACCCCGAGCGGCAGAGCTTCGAGGCGGCGCGCGAAGCGCTGGCCGAACTGCACGACCGACTCTGGGAGGAGAGCGGGGTCGGGCCGGAGCGCACCGTCCTCGGCGGCTTCTCGATGGGGGCGGTGATGAGCTACGCGATGGGCCTCGACGCCGAGCGCCCCGCCGTCGCCGGCATCCTCGCCTTCAGCGGTTTCGTGCCGACGGTGGAGGGATGGGAGCCGTCGCTGGCGGACCGCCAGGGGACGCGCGCCTTCATCAGCCACGGGCAGCGCGACCCGGTGATCGGGATCGAGTTCGCCGAGCGCGCGCGCGAGCTGCTCCAAGCGGGCGACCTCGACGTCACCTACCGCACCTCCGAGCTGGGCCACCAGATCGACCCCGCCCACCTGCGCGACGCCGCCTCCTGGCTCGGCGAAGTGCTTATCGGTAAGGAGTCCGGGTGATCCTCTTCACACGCCTACCTGGCTGTATCGCTAACAGCCTTCCGAGATTGAGGTTGGGCCAGCGGCGCAAAACGTGAAGAGGATCACCCGGACTCCCAGCCACACGCATAGCTAGACGGCTCAGGTGCGAAAGCTGTTTTCAGCTCAGGGCGTCTGCCGGAGCTCTGTCGCTAGGAGAGGTTGGGTGTTCCCTGACGACCGGCGTCCTGTTGCTCGCACCGACGACGTTCACGGTCAGTGGGTGCCGCTTCAGGCGAGCAACCCAGGAAGGAAGGGAACACCCAACCTCTCCCCACCGAGTGAGCTTCAAGACCAGAGCAGCTTGCGGCCGCCGCCGCGGTGGGCAGTCAGGTGCATGCGGCAGGAGGCTGGCGTGTTCACCGCGTGCAGCTCGATCGCGAACTCGCGCGCGGCCACCGCCCGCGCCATCTCCTTCTGGTTGAGGCCGAAGCTGTCGTGGAAGACACCGGCGCGGCGGAAGCGGGTGTGGTCCGCCCCCAGGTGCAACCCGCCCTTGCCGCCGCGCAGCCGGGCGTCGATCGCGACCGCGGCCGGCTTGAGCGCCCGGTAGCGGATCGTCAGCCGCACCGTGTCGTTGCCGGGGTCGGCGGCGACGGTGGCGGTGGCGTCTTCGATCACGCATTCTTCGGCTTCAACCGTTTCTTCAGCTTCTTCGCAGCTTTCGCCTTCTTCGGTGTCGAGGGCGCATTCTTCGCCTTCTTCGGTTTCGGCTTCTTCGCTTTCCACTTCGCCTTCTTCGGTTTCTTCCGCTTCTTCAGCAGAGGTCGGCAGACCCGGCACGCTCAGCGCCCGGGCGGGGCCGGCTACGGCGAACAGGGAGATGAGCAGGAAGACGAGCAGGAGTGGCAGCTTCCGCATACCCCTTCATCGGAGGCAGCGGCAAGTGCCTTTAGGAGCCGGCTCGAGGCTCCAGCACGCCCTCCATCTCCAGCAGGGCCCGCTTCATCGGCAGGCCGCCGCCGTAGCCGCCGAGGGCGCCGCCCGTGCGCAGGACACGGTGGCAGGGGACGACGAGCGGGAGCGGGTTGCTGCCGCAGGCGGTCCCCGCCGCCCGCACGGCGCGCTCGTTGCCGGCCTTGGCGGCGACTTCGGTGTAGCTGCGGGTCTGGCCGTAGGGGATGCGGGCGATCGCACGCTGCACTCGCAGTCGGAAGCCGTCGCTGAGGCTCCAGTCGAGCGACAGGTCGAAGCGCTCGAGCTTGCCATCGAAGTAGAGGTCGAGCTCGCGGCGGACCGCATCCAGCTCGGCTGGGGCCTCCAGCACCCGCGGCGAGACCCGCGCGGCGAGGTCGACCAGCAACTCGTCTTGGTCCTGGTTGGGCAACCCCACCCGCACCAGACCCTTCTTCGTCTGCGCCAGCAGCAGCGGCCCGAAGGGGGAGTCGGCGTGGACGTAGGCGACGTCGAGCAAGCCCTCCGCGGCGGCCCGCGCCTTGAACTCGTTGATCGTGGTCTCGGTTGCGGCTTTCATGCCATCTCCTTTCGCAGTCGTTTCAATCCCTCGTGCAGGCTGCGGCGGGCGGCCTCCGGCGAGCAGCCGAGCGCGGCGGCGATCTCGCTGTGGGGGAGGTCGCTGCCGTAGCGCAGCGCCACCGCCGCGCGTTGTTTCGGCGGCAGCGCCCCCACCGCCGCCCAGAGCTCCTCGTCGGGCTCCGAGATCCCGTCCGGCGCGGCGACCTCCGCCGGCTCGGCAACCGGGATCGGCCGGCGGCCGGCGGCGCGGTGGTGGTCGATCGCCTTGCGGTGGGCGATCGTCAGCAGCCAGCCGTGCAGGTTGCGTGCGTCCTCGAGCCGCGGATAGGCGCGCAGCGCCGCCAGGAAGGTCTCCTGGAAGCAGTCTTCGGCCCCCTCGCGCCCGACCGCGCCGCGCAAGACCGCCATCACGGCGCCCGAATGCTTGTCGAGGACGGTTTGAAACGGTGGTAGTGGGGTCACTCTGGGGATTAAACGTGGATGGGCAGCAAAACGTGAGATTCGCCGCGCCTCTTCAATACGCTGACGCGATGATCGATCACGCTGACGCGCTGCGGCAGAAGGTCTGCCGCGCCCTGGAAGAGGATCTTGGCACCGGCGACGTCACCGCGGAAGCGACGGTGCCGGAGGAGGCGCGGGCGCGGGCGCGGATCGTGCAGAAAGGGCCGGGTGTGGTCTACGGCCTCGAAGTGGTGGCCGAGACGATGCGCCAGTGTGGAGTCGAGGACGTCGACAGCCTCGTCGTCGAGGGGCAGTGGCGCGAGCACGTGCCGGCGGAGGTGCTCTTCGCCAGCGGCAGCGCGCGGTCGCTGCTGGCGGCCGAGCGGACGGCACTCAACTTCCTCGGCCACCTCTCCGGGGTGGCGACGCTGACCGCGCGCTACGTCGAGGCAGTTATGGGGACCGGTGCCACCATCCTCGACACCCGCAAGACGACCCCGAGCCTGCGCTGGCTGGAGAAGGCTGCGGTCGCGGCCGGCGGCGGCTTCAACCACCGCATGGGTCTCTACGACGCGATCCTGATCAAGGAGAACCACATCGCCCTCGCCGGTGGCCTGGCGAAAGCGGTCCACGCCGCCCGCACCACCCACCCCGACCTCGCGGTCGAGGTCGAGGTGCGCGACCTCGACGAGGCCGCCTACGCGCTCGGTACCGGCGCCGACCGGCTCCTGCTCGACAACATGACCCCCGCCGAGATGCGCGCCGTGGCCGCCCTGCGCGACGAAACCGCCGGGGAGCAGGAAATCGCCCTCGAGGCCTCCGGCGGCATCGATCTCGACAACGTCCGCGAAATCGCCGAGACCGGGGTCGAGTTCATCTCCATCGGCGCACTGACGCACTCGGCTCCGACGCTTGACTTCAGCATGCTGCTGGAGACGGCTTAGCTACTTCAGAAGTTTCGATAGCCGACGGTCCTTGAGTACGCGGCCGCCGGTTTGCTCCTGGGGGCAGTAGGTGGTTTGGTGCTCTGAGAAGTAGACGGCCTCCAGGGTCGTGCGGCAGCGGGGGCAGGGCTCGCCCTCGTGTTTGTGGATCTTCAGCGGCGGCTCGATCTTTTCGGGGATCTCGGGGCCGATCGTCGCCTCGTAGTGGTCGATTGCGTCGCCGAGTACGTGGAGTGCTGCGTGGAGCTGCTCGACCTCCTCCGGCTCCAGCTCGGAGCCTTTCTTAAATGGGGAGAGGCGGGCCTCCCAGAGAATCTCGTCGACCCAGGAGCGGCCGATGCCGGCGATGTCTGCCTGGTGGCGCAGCAGCGGGTGGAGGTGGCGCGGTTGGTCGATCGCCGCTGCGAACTCCTCGAATGGGGGAGGGGGCCAGGCTTCCGGCCCCAGCCTCGCGACCATCTCATCCTCGGCCACGGCGTCGGCCGGCAGCAGCTTCGCCCAGGCGCGCTGCTTCGTCCCGGTCTCGCGCAGCCGCAGCTCGCGGCCGTCGCCGAGCCGGATCAGCACGCGCGAGGCTTTGTCCCGCAGCGAGGCGCGCTTGTCGGAGACCCGCAGCTTGCCCGCCGACATCAGGTGAACCAGCAGCGCCAGGTCGCCGAACTCGATCACCGCCATCTTGCCGATCCGCCTCGCACCCGTCACCTCGCGCCCGACCAGCGCTTCCAGCGGCGGGTCGAAGGTCTTCATCACGTTCATCCCCGGCGCCAGCGCCGATTCGACCTCGCTCCCGGCCAGCGCGGCGCCAAGACGGCGAGTGACGATCTCTATCTCCGGCAGCTCAGGCATCCCAGAAAGGCTAGACGGGCACCTCGTTCGTCTAGACTTCCTTCACGTTCATTCGACCGGTCCGGACCCAGTCCCGCCGGCGAACATCAGGAAAGGAAGGGCTCATGCAGGAGCTCCCGACGATCCAACCTACTTTGGCCCCGGAGCTGAGCCCGGACCAGATCGCTGAGATCAGCGACGAGGTCCGCGCGCTCGCGGCGGAGCGGAACGCCGTCATCCTCGCCCACAACTACGAGCTGCCGGAGATTCAGGACGTCGCCAACTACCGCGGCGACTCGCTCGGGCTCTCGCGCCAGGCGGCCGAGACCGATGCCGAGGCGATCGCCTTCTGCGGCGTCCACTTCATGGCCGAGACCGCCTCGATCCTCTCGCCCGAGAAGAAGGTGCTGATCCCCGACCTCGACGCCGGCTGCTCGCTGGCCGACTCGATCGGCGCCGACCAGCTGCGCGCCTGGAAGGGCGAACACCCCGGCGCGCTGGTGGTGATGTACGTGAACACCTCGGCCGAGGTGAAGGCGGAGACCGACT
>JBQCCT010000155.1:0-2612 GCA_051961955.1 Solirubrobacterales bacterium | reverse complement strand
AGTGGTGGCTGCTCGCCATCCCGCAGTACCTCGTCCTCGGGATCATCGGCGGTCTGGGCATCGCCAACGCCGGGGGCGGCGTGGTCGGGCTGCTCGTGCTGATCGGTGTGATCACCCTGCTCTTCCGGGGCACCTACCCTTCCAGCATCTTCGACTTCGTGCTCGGCCTGAACCGGTGGGCGCTCCGCGTCATCGCGTATGCCGCCCTGATGACGGACGCGTACCCGCCGTTCCGGCTCGACATGGGGCCGGACGAGCCTGACGTGGCCATTTCGCTTCCAGACGTCTAGGGCGTACGCATACATTCGGGCCCGCAGTCTTCGGACGGCGGGCCCGAATGGTGGCCGCCTCAGCCGCGGAGGTCTCTGCGGCGGAAGCCCGCGACGGCGGCGCCGACGAGCACGAGCGAGACGGCGGCAAGGACGGCGAGGTGCTGCCATTGTGCGCCGTTGGTGAGCGGCCGTCCGCTGGAGTAGTAGTAAAACGGCGAGAGGTACTGGGTCCACGAGATGGCGCTGATCAACGGCGCGAGCCCGTTCAGCAGGAAACCGAGGATCGCGACGCCGGCGGCGACTCCCGCGGCGATCGGCTTTCGCCCCGTCGATGCGCCGAGCGCGAGGCTGAGGGCACCGAACGTGAGCCCGAGCATGCCCAGATGCACCGCCTGCGCGGCGAGGTGTGCGGTCGAGATGCCGCCTCCCGCGATCGCAACGCCGAGGATGAGGCCGATCCAGGTGGCGATCGAGACGGCGAGGATGAGGAGCGTCAGGGCGAGCGTCTTTGCGAGCAGCAGCCGCGTTCGCGGGACGGGATGGGCGAGCAGCGTGGCAAGGACGCCGCCGTCCTCGTCGCCGGCCGTTGTCGCGGTTGCCGTGGTGATGGCCACGGCGCAGAACACGAGCGGGCCGTAGGTGGCGACGATCTCGCTCTGGAGCCAGCCGGTGAGGGTGGAGTAGTCGGCGCCGCCGAGGAGGTTGGCCACCCCCTGGGGGACGTTGAGCTTCCCGAACGTGTCCTTCAACGACGGGTAGAGGGCACCGACCATCATGATCACGATTGCGAGGCCGAATCCGGCGGAGGCGGCCGTTCGGTACCGCAGCCGCAGCTCCATTCGCGTGGTGGCGTTCACGTACCGTCCTCCTGGTAGTAGCGCAGGAAGATGTCCTCGAGCTCGTCCTCGCGGCTGCGGATCGAGAGCACCTCGTGGGCCGCGGCTGCCTTGACCACGGCGTCGGCCGATCCCTCGAAGCTGACGTGCAGGACAGATCCGGCCGCCTCGGCGTCGCGGACACCGGGGATGGACCGGAACTCTGCGGGGTCCGGGGGGCGGGTGAACTCGATATCGAGCCGCCGGACGGCCAGCGCGCGGAGGTTCTCGAGGCGGTCGACGACGACGAGCGTCCCGCGGCGGAGGATGGCGACGCGATCGGCGACGCGGTCGACCTCGGACAGCGTATGGGAGGACAGGAAGACGCTGCGCCCCTCGGCCCGCACCTCGCGGAGCAGCTCGTGGAAGTTCCGTTGCACGAGCGGGTCGAGCCCGGCGATGGGTTCATCAAGGATCAGCAGCTCCGGTTGGTGCATGAGCGCCTGGATCAATCCAATCTTCTGGCGGTTGCCGGTCGAGAGGTCGCGGATCGGTCGATCGAGCGATGCGTCGAACCGCTCCGCGAGCTCGTCGATCGCCTCGGCGGGCACCCCCCCGTGCAGCGCGGCAAGATGATCGAGCATCCGCCGTCCGGTCAGCTGGCGGTACACACCGAAGTCGCCTGCCAGGTAGCCGGTGCGGCGGCGGATCTCGAGGGGGTCGGAGGTGATGTCGCTGCCCAGGACGTGCGCCGTGCCGCCGGTCGGGCGTATCAGCCCCAGGAGCATGCGCATCGTGGTCGACTTTCCGGCCCCGTTCGGCCCCAGGAATCCGAGGATCTCACCCGGCGCGACCGCGAGGTCCAGGTCGAACACCCCGCGGCCCTCTCCGTAGTCCTTGGAGAGTCCGCGGATCTCGATGACGCTTCGGCCGGGGCGGTGCGACCCTGGCGCTTTCGGCCTCCTAGGTGGAGAGTGGCACGACGACGATCGGGCGCTTCGCCTCGTGGAGCAGCTTCTGGGTCGTACTGCCCAGCACGACGCCCTTGACCGGCGACAGGCCGCGAGACGCGACGACGATAGCATCTGCCCCGACCCGCTCGGCGACCCCGGCGATCTCGTCAGCCTCGCGTCCCTCGATCGCCGTCGGCCATTCCAGATCGGTCGTGATTCCGGCGCCGTTGAGCTCGCCGATCTGCGCATCCACGACCTTCCTCTGCTCCGGTTCCGCAGCCCGCGTCTGGACGTGGATCACGGTGACGTGGCCGCCGCCGGCGAGGCCCTTCGCAGCCTCCACGGCCGACGTGGACGCCTCGGTGCCGTCCAGAGCCAACACGACGTTGGAGAACATGGTCCGCTCCTTTCGTTGGCGCTGGGCACAGCGCCGCTGGTCACACCGGCAGAACGAGGTTGCGCCGCCGGAAGATGAAAAGGCCCGTGGCGAGGAGAGCCGCCGCCACTGCGGCCAGGCCGAGAACCGCGGACGCGCTGAACGCGGACCCCGGCAGCTTCGGGACGAGGGTGAA
>JBQCCT010000154.1:0-10524 GCA_051961955.1 Solirubrobacterales bacterium | reverse complement strand
AGTCCGACCGCTCCGGGATGCGGCTGGTGATCGAGCTCAAGCGCGGTGGCCCGCCGGCCAAAGTCGTGCTCAACAACCTCTACAAGAAAACCGCGATGCAGACGACCTTCGGCGCCAACATGGTGGCGCTGGTCGACGGGGTGCCGCGGACGCTGAGCCTGCGCGAGCTGGTCCACTACTACGTGGAGCATCAGCGCGAGGTGATCACCCGCCGCACCCAGTACGAACTGCGACGGGCCGAGGCACGGGCGCACATCCTCGAGGGATTGCTGGTTGCGCTCGACAACCTCGACGCGGTGATCAAACTGATCCGCGCCTCGAAAGACCCTGACGCCGCCCGCGAGGGGCTGATCTCGCAGTTCGAGCTCTCTCGCGAGCAGGCGCAGGCGATCCTCGACATGCGTCTGCAGCGCCTGACCGCCCTCGAGGCCGACAAAGTCCGGGCCGAGCACGCCGACCTGGTCGAGCGGATCGGCGAACTGCGCGCGATCCTCGGCGACGAAGCCAGGGTGATGGGCATCGTCAAGGACGAGCTGGCGGAAGTTGTCGAGTCTTACGGCGACGAGCGCCGCACCGAACTCGCCCACTTCGAGGGCGACGTCGGCATCGAGGACATGATCGCCGACCAGCAGATGGTGGTCTCGCTGACCGCCTCCGGCTATGTCAAGCGGTTGCCCCTGGCGACCTACCGCCAGCAGCGCCGCGGCGGGGTCGGGGTGATGGGGATGAACCTGAAAGAGGACGACTACATCGCCCATCTCCACATCTGCTCGACCCACGACTTCCTGCTCTTCTTCACCAACCGCGGCAAGGTCTACCGGCTCAAGGTCTACGAGCTGCCGGAGGGCTCACGCACCTCGAAAGGCAGCTCACTCAACAACCTGCTGCCGCTGCGCGAGGGCGAGCGGGTGATGGCGGTGATCCCGACCCGCGACTTCAAAGAGAACAAGTACCTGGCCTTCGCCACCGCCCAGGGGCTGATCAAGAAAACGAAATTCCTCGCCTACAACACGCCGATCCGCGCCGACGGGATCATCGCGATCAAGGTCCGCGACGGCGACGAGCTGGTGCAGGTGCGCCTCACCTCGGGCGAAGACGACATCCTCATGGTCTCCCACTCCGGCCACGCTGCCCGCTTCTCCGAGAGACAGGTGCGGGAGATGGGTCGCGACACCAGCGGCGTCAAAGGGATGAACGTCGCCGGCAAAGACAACCGCGTGCTGGCGATGGACGTCGCCCGCAACGACACCGAACTCTTCGTCGTCACCGAGAACGGCTACGGCAAGCGCACGCTGGTCTCCGAGTACCCGGTCAAGGGCCGCGGCACGAAAGGCGTGCTGACCGCGAAGCTGACCGAGAAGAAGGGCGGCCTTACCGGCGCTCTGATCGTCGCCGAGCACCAGGACCTCCTTTTCATCTCCCAGAACGGGATGGTCCAGCGCACCTCCGTCAGCGGCATCTCGCAGATGGGCCGCGCCACCCAGGGCGTCAAGGTGATGAACATCAAGGACGACGACTGCGTCAGCGCGGTTGCCCTCGTGGTCGAGTCCGAAGAGTCGCAAGCCGCCGTTGCCGCCGAGGACGACGGTCAGGGCGAGCTGGTCGAAGCCTCGCCCGACGGCGCCGGCGAGTAGGCCGACTGAAGCAGCGTCGCTGGGCACCGCGCCGCTGGAATGCGTCTGCCTAGAACGCGGCTTCGAGGAAGGTCTTGAAGTCGGGGCCCGTGAGGGGGAAGCGGGGGGCGCCGGGGAAGTTGACGGCGAGATCGCCGGTCCAGGTGGTGCTGCCGTCGGGGGCGGCGCGGTAGTGGCCGGTGCCGTGGAACGGAGCTGGGAGCGAGACGGTGGCGGCGGTGGCGGCTTCGTTGACGTGGAACGCTTTGTGGGGGTAAGCGAAAGCGGCCCTGAGGATCGCCAGTTTGCCGCGGCTTTCTTCGTGCGTTGCCAGGATCTCCGATATCGGGCCGAATTCGAGCGCGAGCAGCCCGGTGAAGTCGACCCCGTGGCGCGACTCGGCCAGGAAGGCGGAAGGACTGCCGAAGAAAATGTGGCTGCCGCCGCCGGAGTGGTGATGGTGATGTCGATGGGGGCGGCGCGGACACCTTCCCCCTGGTTCCAGGATCCCGCCGGCAGCTCGGTGGATGTGGACCGAGACGTAGCCGTTTTTGCCCCGGAAGCGAAGGTTGCCGACGTAAACGCCTTTGTGCCGAACGAGTCGGAAGGTGCCGAAGCAGATGGCGTGCTTGCTCGTTTCGTGAAAGCGCATCAGAACCTTGCCGAACTGGCCGAAGGTCGCCTGCAGCCGGTCCGGGGTCGCCACCCCCTTGGCCACGTAGAGGGTCTCGGCAACACTCTTCCGGCGCTGGTTGGAGACGACTAGGGTCACGGCGCTGCCAAAGGTCGAAACGCCCACCTCGTAGCCGCTTGAAGCAGGGTCGACCTGGAACCCGGAGCGGAAATCACGGGGGGGCGGGACGGGCGCCCCGACCTGAGTCATCAGCTGGCGCGGCGGCAGGGGCGGCAGCAATGACGTTTCCGCGCCGGCAGCACGGGTGGCCGGTGCGGCCAGGGCCAGGATCAGCAGGGCGAGAGTGAGGAATCGACGCCTCATCTCACCTTCTCCGCCCTGCCGTAGAGCCGCGCCACTTCATTGCCGAAGTAGGCACCGAAGTCGGGGCTGGTGTCGTCGAAGTAGCCGTAGTTGGTGACGCTGTTGAGCGTGTTCCCGTCGATCGTCCAGCCGCCCCCGGAGGCGCCTCCCGTGACGCCGCAGGCGACTGCGAGGTTGAGCGGCCCGGGGAAGAGGAAGGAGTCGGGGTCGTGGCCGAGGAACGGTTCGTCGCGGCAGATCCGCTGGGTTTCCCCATCGAAGGGTTCTTCCACCGGGTAGCCGTGGATGTCGAAGGTCTGGCGCGCTTTCAGGTTCCAGGCGATCCCGGCCCCGCCGACTGCTTCGCCGAGCGTTTCGCCCCGCTCGTTGGGGCCGACCACGGCGGCGCCGACGTCGAAGTTCTCGCTGCCGCTGCGGCGCCATTGCTTCGTCGTGTCGATCCAGCGGGCGGGGAAGACGCCGAAGGGCCGCTGGCCGTAGCGATAGCCCGGCACGAAGACCCAGCGCCCTTTGAACCAGCGCCCGTGCCTGCCGCCGTCGTTGATGCAGTGGGCGGCGGTGAAGACGACGCTCTGGTTACCGGAGTGCACAGCGGTGCCCGAGCAGCGGGCGTAGCCGAAGATCCCGAAGGAGAGGAAGATCGCCCCGTTGATGCGGTATTCAGGCGCCGTGGGGTCGGCCACCTGTTCGAAGCCCGAGGCTTCGATCGTCAGCCGCGGCAGCTCGGTGGGGACGCGGTGCGGGCGCCCGCGCGCGCTGGCTCGTGCCGCCGCGCCCGTACGGGGGCGCGGGCGCTTGACCTCGAGCGGTTTCGCTTCCCGCATCCTTTGGGGCGTCCAGAACGCGCCGGCGTCACTGGCGGACGTCGAGGGCACCCAGACGCCGGCGCGGGCGGGAGCGGCGGCGATGGCAGCCGCCGCCGTAAAAGCGAGAAGTCCTGCCACCAGCGCGCTCGCGAGCGCCCGTCTAGGCTCCCCGGCCCGCGCAATCATCGGCGGAAGTCTACTCACGTA
This sequence comes from Solirubrobacterales bacterium, assembly GCA_051961955.1. Classification (GTDB taxonomy): domain Bacteria; phylum Actinomycetota; class Thermoleophilia; order Solirubrobacterales; family 70-9; genus VAYN01. The sequence goes on along the minus strand of JBQCCT010000154.1, from coordinate 6,901 downwards.
CTCAGAGGTACTTGCCCCAGGGGTCGAGATGAGGTTGTAACAACTCGGTGATCGCCTAAGCGGCCTGCGGTAAGTACTGCTGCCAGGCGGGTGGGATCTTCGGGCTGGCGACCTGGATGAAGACCATCGGTGGCGGCGCCTTCGGGGTCTTTGCCGGGTGCATGTGGATCTCACGCGGGAGGCGGTTGCCCTTGCGGCGGTTGCAGGAGGCGCAGGCGGCGACGATGTTCTCCCACACCGATTGGCCACCGCGGGAGCGGGGAATGACGTGGTCGACGGTGAGGCCGGATTTGGTGCAGCCGCAGTACTGGCAGGTCCAGGAGTCGCGGGCGAGGTCGGAGCGGCGGGTGATCTTGCGGCGGTGCGCCTCGCGCGGAATCCGCACGTAATTGACCAGCCGGATCACGTCGGGCCGCTCCATCGTCATCCGCTCGGAGTGCAGCACGGCGCCATCCCGTCGCTCGAGAAGTTCCGCCTTTTCCTTCAGAAGCAGGACAGCGGCTCGTCTCAACGTGCAGACGTTGATCGGCTCATACGTCGCGTTGAGTACCAGCACCCTGGCCATCGTTGACGGAAATTGTAGGGCGCTCGGCGCCCGGTTCCCTCTTCGGGCCGACCAGCGGCACCGGCTGGGCCATTCAGCCGAGCGGATAGGAGCCGAGGATGCGAACCGATTCGGCCTTCGTCCGCAGCTGCGCGATCGCCTCGGAGACGGTCGGGTCGGTGTCTCGTCCCTCGAGGTCGCAGAAGAACATGTAGAGGCCCAGGCCTTGGCGCAGTGGCCGCGACTCGATCCGCGTCAAGTTGATCCCGCGGCTGGAGAATTCGCTCAGCGCTTCGACCAGGGCACCCGGGTGGTCGGCCCCCAGCTCGGAGAAGACAAGGGAGGTTTTCCACGGCCCCTCGCCCGCCGGCTCGGTTCCCGTCGGGGCGATCCAGACGAAACGGGTGACGTTGTCGGCGGAGTCCTCGACCCCTTCCAGCAGCAGCTCACACCCGTATAGCGCCGCCGCCGCCCGCGCTCCCAGCGCCGCCCAGGGTCGCGAGGACTCGCTCACCATCCGCACCGCCGCCGCGGTGCTGCTGACGCTGCGTCGTTCCACTTGCGGGAAGGTCTCGCGCAAGAAGCGGGCGCATTGGGCGAGCGGCTGGGTGTGCGAGAGCACCGCCTCGACGTCCTCCACCCGCACGCCCGCACGGGCGATCAGGTGAACCCGCACCCGGTAGTCGTGCTCACCGACGATCGTTACCGCGCTCGCCTCGAAAGCGAGGGTGTCGAGGGTAGGCCGGATCGAGCCCTCGACCGAGTTCTCGATCGGCACCAGCGCCCGCTCCGCCTCGCCGCGCTCGACCGCGAGGATCGCGTCGTGGATAGTCGCCGTCCGCAACGCCTCGAAGTCGCCGTCCGGGAGCGCCTCCCCAAGCGCATCCTCGGTGAAAGTTCCCGCCGGTCCGAGGTAGGCGATTTTCATCTGCAGATCAAAGCAGAGGGCCGAATCGCGAGGAGGGTCCGGGGTGGTTCCGTACGGACACTCAGCCGAAGGCGTCCGGTAGGAACCACCCCGGACCCTCCCTCCACGCCTATTCGACCAGCAGCGTGTAAGTCGCTTTGTTGTTTTCGGCGAACTGCTCGCCCGGCACCGGTTCGACTTCGACTTCGAGCGCGACTTCGCCTTTCGGCGCCGGAGTCAGCGGGATCGTTGCCGTCGCTTCTTCGCCCGCCCCGATTTCTTCGATTTCGCCCTTGATCGAGTTGCCTTCGACAGTGACCACGACGGTGACGCCGTTCTCGGTCGATTCGCCCTGGTTCTGCACCGTGACTTCGACTTCCACCCCTTCTGCGCCGGCGACCGGGGTGGCGCCGCCTTCGACCAGTTCGGAGCCGTTGACGCTGACCCCGATCAGGCCGAGTCCGTGTACGCCTGACGTTTCGGCGCTGTTGCCGCTGATCGCGCCGAGGGCACTGCTCACGGTGCTCTCTTCCAGCCATTTTTCGTCCAGCAGGAAGGAGCTTTCCGGCACGTCGTGGCCGGAGATCCCGTTCGAGGCAAGGACCGCGTTGATTTCCCCGCGTACAACCTGTTCATAGACCACATCCGAAGCGAGCAGCTTCTGCATCTGCCTGGCGATGCCGGCCATCGCCTTCTGCGCACCCGCCTGCCCGAGCGCGGTGCTCATCTTTTCGGCGATCTGGGTCATCGCGCTTGCCCGCAGCTCGTAGACCAGCTTGAGGTTGTTCTGGGCGTCCTTCATGTCGCCGGGCGCTCCTAGGCTGTCGACTCGGGAGGCGTAGTTGTCCATCGCGCTGGCGTCGGCGCTGACCTTGGCGGTGAACTCGGTGACCGAGAGGTTGCCCGGGCTTTCGAGATTGCCGAAGAAGTCCTTGCTCGTCTGTTCCGTTTCTTCGGCGATCTCGCCGACCTTGTCGGCGTAGTCGCTCAGTTCCGATTCGGCACGGGCGTCGAGGCAGCCCTTGATCCCGAGCACGATCAGGATCAGGAGGAGCAGGCCGCCGCCGAGGGCGAGCGCACGCCGCAGCATGATCTGCTGGCGTTCCGGTCTGCGTCTTGGTCGCTCGCGCCGGGGCGGGCGTCGTGAGGCGAAGTCCTCCACGGGGGCGAGAGTATGAACATTTGGCCCGCCGCCAAGCTGGGAAGCGCCGCAAACGGTGGGTTTTTCCCAGACCGTGGGGGCGCAGGAGAGCCGTCCCGCGCGGCGAAGTGAAGGGGGCCGTGGTCGGTTCCCTCGTGCTCAACCGGTTCTTGATCGAGCGCCGCATCGGCAGCGGCGGTTTCGGCGTTGTCTACGAGGCCTGGGACGGCCGCCTCGAGCGCCCGGTCGCGGTCAAGGCGATCGAGCAGCGGGGAGAGGCCGGCCGCCGGGTGCTGCGCGAGGCGCAGGCCGCGGCGCGGCTCAACCATCCCGGCATCGTCACCCTGTACGAGCTGGGCGAAGAGGACGGCAACGCGCTGCTGGTCACCGAGCTGGTCGAAGGCTCGACCCTCGCCCGTCTCTCTCACAATGGCGAGCTCTCCGATCGCGAAATTGGCGAGATTGGCGCCGACCTTTGCGAGGCGCTCGACCATGCCCACTCGCGCGGCGTCGTTCACCGCGACATCAAGCCGCAGAACGTGCAGGTGATGGAGGACTCGGAGCCGCGGGCGAAGCTGATGGACTTCGGCGTCGCCCATCTCGCCGACGACGCGCCGCTGACCGCGGCCGGCGACGTCGTCGGCACTCTCGCCTACATGTCGCCCGAGCAGGCCGAAGGCCGTCCGACCGGTCCCGAGGCCGACGTCTACTCGCTGGCGCTGACTCTTTATGAGTGCTGGAGCGGCGAGAACCCGCACCGGCGCGCCACCCCCGCCGCGACCGCGCGGGCGATCGGCGGCCACGCACGCCGCCTGCGCCGCCTGCGCCCCGACCTGCCGCGTGAGCTGACCGAGACGATCGACGCCTGCCTCTCGCCTCGTCCCAACCATCGTCCCTCGTTGGAGGACCTGGGAACGACGATCGAGGACTGTCTCGATCAGCTCGCCGACAATCTGCCCACCTCCCACGGCCACTTGGTCACCCGCGTCGGCGCTCTCGCCGCCGCCGCGACGATCGGTGGCTTCCTCGCGCTGCACGGAGCGGCACTTCCTTAGCTCTTATAGAGAGCTGATCCCTAGGATTTCGCCATCGGCGTTCTACGGAGTCTCGAGTCGCGGATCGAAGGCCTCGTCGAGGGGGTGTTCAGCCGTGCCTTCAGCTCGGAGGTGCAGCCGGTCGAACTCGCCCGCAAGCTGGCCCAGGAAATGGACGCCCACAAGACCGCCTCGGTCCAGCGCGTCTACGTCCCCAACGAGTACACGGTCTTCCTCTCGCGCCAAGATCGGAGCAAGCTGGAAGGCTACGAGCGCTCGTTAGAGCAGGAGCTCTCCGGTTACCTGCTGGAGCACGCGCGCCGCCGCGGCTACGACCTGCTGACCCGGCCCGCGGTCGAGTTCAGCACCGACAACCGGCTGCGGCTGGGCGAGTTTGGGATTCAGGCACGGCTGGTGAAGCCGCCCGCCCACGAGGGGCAGGCGCCCGAACAGGGCGAAGAGGGCCACACGATGGTCTACTCGGCGGTGCGTGAGCGCGACCGCAGCCGCCCGAAACGGCCGGAGGAGGCGGTGGGGGCGCTGGTCTCTACCCGCGCCGTCGTCTCGCTCGGCGACCGCCGTTATGTGCTGGACGGGCCGCGGGCGACGATCGGCCGCTCGAAGTCGGCCGAGTGCGTGCTCGCCGACCCCAATGTCTCGCGTCGCCACGCCGAGCTGCGGCGGGCCGAGAACGGTGATTGGCAGATCGTTGACCTCGGCTCGACCAACGGGATCAAGGTCAACGGCCGCCGCGTCGCCTCGACCCGGCTCAGCCCCGGCGACCAGGTCACCCTCGGCACCACCACGTTCAGCTTCGACATCGAGCAGTAGCGGCGGCTGCCGCTCTCATTAAGGTGCTTGGCGCGTGGAATACGACCCCGTCTCCGTAGCCCTCAAATTCGGCTTCCTCGCCGTTCTTTACCTGTTCGTGCTGGTGATCGCCCGCAGCGCGATCAAGGACCTGCGCCGGACCACTTCGCCTGCCCCCGACGCAACCGGCTTTCACGCCGCCCCCGCCTTCGCCGAGGCGCCGCGCGGGCCAGACGCCTGGCTGATCGCCGAGCGTGGCGGCGGCCTCCAGCGTGACCAGCGCTTCGACCTGATCGGGGGGCTCTCGGTCGGCCGCTCGAAGGAGGCCGACGTGCAGATCGATGACCGCTACGCCTCCGGCATCCACGCCCGCGTCTTCTCGCGCGAGGCGCGGTTCTACGTGGAGGACATGAACTCGACCAACGGCACCCTGCTGAACGGCGCCACCCTGCAGGGGGAGGCGGAGCTGATCGATGGCGATACGGTGCAGATCGGCGACACGGTCTTCAGGTTCGAGGTCGGGTGATTTAGGTGGCTCTGCGCATCGAGGAGGAAGCGGTACGCACCGACACCGGCCGCCAGCGCAACGCCAACGAGGACTCGTTCTTCACCAAGGCGCCGCTGTTCGTCGTCGCCGACGGGATGGGCGGCGCCCAGGCCGGCGAGGTCGCCTCGAAAGCGGCAGCCGAGTCGTTCGCCCGTGGGCTGCCGAAAGGCCCGCCGGAGCGGGTGCTGGAGGAGACGATCGAGGGCGCCAACCGGACGATCCACGAGCTCGCCCGCAAGGACCCCGGCCTGGCCGGGATGGGGACGACGACCACCGCCGCGATCGTCAACCTCGAGGCCGAAGAGGTGGCGATCGGCCACGTCGGCGACAGCCGCGCCTACCGGCTGCGCCGCGACCGCTTCGAGCAGCTGACCCGTGACCACTCGCTGGTCGAGGAGATGCGGCGCAAAGGCCAGCTGACCGACGCCCAGGCCGAGGACCACCCGCAACGCTCGATCATCACCCGCGCGCTCGGGCCCGAACCCGAGGTCCAGGTCGACCTGCAGACGGTGCCCGCCCAGGCCGGCGACGTCTTCCTGATCTGCTCCGACGGGCTGACGACCATGCTCGACGACGAGCAGATCGCCCGCCTCCTCACCCGCGCCACCTCGCTGCAGGCGGGGGTGCGGGCGCTGGTCGACGAAGCGAACCGGGCCGGCGGCCGCGACAACATCACCGTCGTCGCCTTCCGGCTGGAGGACGCTGCGGCGCCGGCGAAGATGGCGGAGGGGGCGACGCTGATCGGCCCCGACGCCGAACGCGAAGGGCTGACCGCGACCGAGGTCCGCCGCCGCGCCGCCGCCGAGGCGGCGCGCAAGCGGCGCGAGGAGCAGGCGGCGCAGCCGCGGCACAAGCGCCTGGGCACCGCGGCCAAGGTCCTGGCCGTCGTCCTGGCGCTGGCGGCCCTTGCCTTCGGCGCCTGGTACGGCAACCGCCAGATCTGGTTCCTCGGCACCGACGCGGCCGGCCGCGTCGCCCTCTACCGCGGCGCTCCCTATGAACTGCCGTTCGGGATCAAGCTCTACAGCGAGCGGTACGCGAGCCCGATCCAGACCAAATCGCTGCCGCAGCGGCGCCGGGACGCGGTCACCGGCCACAGCTTCCGCTCGCGCGGCGACGCGGTCTCGCTGTTGGAGGAAATCGAAAAAACCGTGGGGCTGCGTTGACGTCGGCCCGGAACCGGGAGCTGCTCGCCCTGGTTCCCGTCGCCCTCCTGCTCACCGCCGGCTTCGCCGCGGTCTTCTCGCAGGAGAGCGACAAGCTCGGCAACCTCAGCCTCACCTACGGGGCCTACTTCTTCGCCGTCTGCCTGGCGACCCACGTCTTCCTGCGCTTCCGGCTCCCTTTCGCCGATCCGTACCTCTTCCCGCTGATGGCGACGCTGACCGCCTTCGGCTTCGTGATGATCTACCGGATCGACGAAAGCCTGGCCCGCGACCAGGCCAACTGGTTCCTGCTCGGGCTGGTGCTTTTCGCGCTGACTATCTACTTCCTGCGCGACTACGAAGTGCTCGAGCGCTACCGCTACACGATCGCGATCGGCGGCCTGCTGCTGCTGCTGGCGCCGCGGCTGCCGGGGATCGGCCAGCAGGTCAACGGCGCCTACCTCGGGGTGAAGCTGGGGCCGATCGCCTTCCAGCCGGCCGAGTTCACCAAGCTCGCGATCGTCGTCTTCCTCGCCAGCTACCTGCGCGAGCACCGCGAGGTGCTGATCGTCGGCGCCCGCCGCGTGCTCGGGGTGACGCTGCCGCCGCTGAAGCACTTCGGGCCGATGCTGGTCGTCTGGGGCGCCTCGATGTTCATGCTCGTCTTCATCCGCGACCTCGGCAGCTCGCTGATGTTCTTCGCCGCCTTCCTCGCCCTGCTCTACGTGGCGACCGGGCGCTTCTCCTTCGTCGTGATCGGGATGGCGATGTTC
>JBQCCT010000153.1:0-2714 GCA_051961955.1 Solirubrobacterales bacterium | reverse complement strand
CCTCCCCAGACACGGCTCGCTTATGGCTCGCCGTTGAGTGTCTGGCGAGGATCACCCCGCCCGCTGGCGCACCGCCTCAGACAACAAAGACGCTGCAGCAGCCGAGACGTTCAGCGACTCCACTTTCCCCAGCCGCGGTAGCGCCATGAGGCCATCGCAGGCGGCCGAGACGCGGGGACGCAAGCCTTTGCCCTCTCCCCCTAGGACGAGAACGGTGGGGCCGGTTAGGTCGGTCTGCCAGGGGGACTGTTTGGCCTCGGCGTCGGCGCCCCAGATCCAGAAGCCTGCCTCCTTCGCTTCCGCGAGCCAATCGGCGAGATTGCGGACGTGGGCCACCTCGATGTGCTCGACGGCGCCGGCGGAGGCCTTGCAGGTGGCCGCGGTGATCGCGGCCGCGCGGCGCTCGGGGATCACGACCCCGGCCGCGCCGGCGAACTCGGCCGAGCGGCAGACCGCGCCGAGGTTGCGCGGGTCCTGTACCTGGTCGAGCGCGACCAGCAGCGCCCCCTCCTGCCGCAACAGCGCGCCCGGGTCGCCGTAGGGATACGGATCGACCTCCGCCACCACCCCCTGGTGGTCCGGCGACCCGCAGAGCCGCTCCAGCTCCTCCGCCGAGGTCTCGGGCGCCCGCCAGACTCGGTGCACCTGCCGCCTCCCCCGCTCCGCCTCGACCACGGGCCGGCGCCCATAGATGAACTGATTCGCCATCTAGCCCTTCGGGACGAGACTGGGACCCTCAGCCGAATCGCGCACAGTCCACCCCATCTCCGCCAGCTGCTCCCGGAGAGTGTCCGCCCGCTCGAAATCCCTGGCAGCCCGAGCCTCCTCACGCTCCTGCATCAGTTTCTGGGCCCGCTCGTCGCTCTCACCACCCTTCTCCGGCGGGGTAAGGGTGCTGAGACCGACGAGCTCGAGCATCTGGGAGAGAGCCTTGCCCGCAGCGTCCCGGGCCACCTCGCCCCGATTCGCTTCGCCGACCAGCTCAAACGCCTCCGCCATGGCCCTGGGAGTGTTGAAGTCATCAGCAAGAGCATCCTTGAACGCGGCCAGTCGGGAGTCGGGGGAATCCCCGGCGGACCCTCCCCGCTGTTTGTCCGACGGGGATTCCCCCGATTCCCCCACTGGATACGCTCGGAAGAAGTTCCTCAGTCTCTCCACCTGGGCAACGGCTTGTTCCATTTGCTCGGCGCCGAAGGCCAACGGCTGTCGGTAATGCCCAGAAATCAAGTAGGCCACAACCGCCTCCCTGCCGTAGCGATCGAGCGCCTCTGAAAGCTGAAAAATGTTCCCCTCGGACTTCGACATCTTCGCCGCGTCCGTCTCGATCATCCCGTTGTGCATCCAGAGTCGAGCGAAAGGCCGGCCGGCGCCCTCGGATTGGGCGATCTCGTTCTCGTGGTGGGGAAAGACGAGGTCGGAGCCGCCGCCGTGGATGGCGAAGGTGGCGCCCAGCTCTTGCTCGGCCATCACCGAGCACTCGATGTGCCACGCGGGGCGACCCGGGCCCCAGGGGGAGTCCCACTTCGTGTCCTCGTCGGGCTTGTGCGCCTTCCAGAGGGCGAAGTCGAGGCGCTCCTCCTTCAGTGAGGCTGAGCCGGCATCCTCGCCTTGGTCCATGTCCTCGGGGCGGCGGTTGGAGAGCTTGCCGTAGGCGTCGAAGCTGCGGACGCGGAAGTAAACGTCGCCGCCGGACTCGTAGGCGTGGCCGGAGTCGACCAGCTCGGCGATCAGCGACACGATTCCCGCGACGGTCTCGCTGGCGAGCGGCTCGGAGTCCGGCCGGCCGAGGCCAAGCCGGTCGGTGTCCTCGAAGTAGGCAGCGGTCATCTCCGCCGCAAACTCCTCCGAGCCCTTTCCTGCCTCCCGCGCGGCGACGTAGATCTTGTCGTTGATGTCGGTGACGTTGACGACCAGCCTCGGCCGATACCCCTCCGAGCGCAGAAACCGGGCGAACAGCGAGAACACCACAAACGGCCGCGCATTGCCGATGTGGATGCGGCTGTAGACGGTCGGCCCGCAGGCGTAAATACCTACCTCCTCAGAATCGAGGTTCTGCAATTCGCCGCTCAACGTATCCCTGACCTGCACCCGTCGCATCGCTCAGGAGGATATGCGCAACGGGTGAATGGGGAGTCGGGGGAGTCCCCGACGGACCCTCCCCCGCTGTTGTCCGGCGGGGAGTCCCCTGCCTCCCCGTCCGCCTAGAAGGTGCGGTAGCCGGCCGTCGAGGCTTTGGATTCGCCGCGCAGCCAGGTCGGGGCGATCTCGTCGGCGACTGCCTGTGCCTCGCGCCGGGCCTTGCTGACGCTGGCCTTGATCTCGTCCTCGGTCGCCTCGCGCACCCGCTCCTCGCGTTTTTGCGCCTGCACCCGAATGCGGTCGGACTCGATCCGAATCTGACCCTCGGCGCGGCGGCGGGCGGCCTCCTCGGCCTCGTGCTCGACCTTTTCGAGCAGCCGGCGGACACTCTCCTCGGCTTCGCGCCGCACGTCCTCCGTCCCCTCCATCACCCGCCGCTCGATTTCGGTCTCCAGCCTCACCGCCTGCTCGTGCGCCTCAGCCGCAACGGCTTCGGCGTCGGCGGCGCGCTGCTCGGCGGCGGCGATGCGGCGGTCGGCCTCGGACTGGATGGCCTCGCGCGGCACCTGCAGTTTGAGCTCCAACTCTTCCGCCGCCGCCTTGCGCGCCCGCACCGTCGCGGTCGCAGCTTCGAC
>JBQCCT010000152.1:0-5518 GCA_051961955.1 Solirubrobacterales bacterium | reverse complement strand
GGGCCAGCCCTGGCCGAGCGGCGCCTCGTTCAGCGCCTCGCCGGAGCCGAAGCCGAGGTAGGGGCGGCCCGGGAACATCACCTCCAGCGTCGCCCATGCCTGGGCGATCAGCACCGGGTGGTAGCGCGGCCCCGGCGGCGTCACCGCGGTGCCGAAGCCGACCCGCTCGGTCGCCTGTGCGACCGCGCCGAGCCAGGGCCAGGCGTGGGCCGACTCGCCCGGTTCCCACCATGGCTGCAGGTGGTCGCTGCAGCCGACGCCGTCGAAGCGGGCGCGCTCCGCCGCGACCGCCTGGCGCAGCAGCTGGTCGGGCGGGAACTGCTCGTGAGCGCAGAGGTGCAGGTAGCGCATCGCGGCGGGCGTGCGCCTAGGCCTTGCCTTCGAATTCGTACTCGCGCAGGAAGCCCTCGAAGAGGCGGCGGTGGCCCTGCTCGTCGCGGAGGATGGCGATCACCATGTCCTGGGTGACGGGGTCGACGCCATCGGTTTCCTCGACGATCCGGGTGTAGTGCTCGATCGCGCCGGTCTCGGCCTTGATCACGCCACGGATCACGGCGACGACGTCGGTCTGGTGCTCCAGCCGCTGCAGGAAGCTCTGTTCGGGGTAGAACTCCTCGGAGCCGGGAACGACGCCGTAGAGCTCCTTGATCCGGTTGGCGAACTCCTTCGCGTGGCCGAGCTCCTCTTCGACGTCCTCGGCCAACGACTCGCGGATCTCCTGGGCGCGGACGCCGTCGAGGTTCGTCGAGGCGGCGAGGTAGCTCATCACCGTCTCGATCTCCATCCAGTAGGCCTTGGTCAACAACTCGACGATGTGTTCCCGGGTGCCTGAACTCTCGCCACTGAAGATCCCCTTGTCGAGGCTCTTGGTCTCCATTGCTATCCCTCTCTGGTCGTCTCTATCGGTCGAGCTTTTCCCGCTTCGGAGCCTCCCAGCGATCCGCGGCCTCCGGGTCATCTTGCGGGTGCCGTGGATCACTGGTGCTCTCCACCCCGGTTGGCGGGTGCGGCTCCCCACCGAACGGCTTGCCGTCCGGGTCGGGTAGATCCCGCGGGTCCTCCCGCTTCTCGTAGGGATCAGGCCACTCCGTCGGGTCGGGGTCGCTGGCCGGGTTGTTGAGAGCGTGGTGCGGCTCTTTGTCCCCCGAGATGTCCCCAGGATCCTTGCCCGGTGGCTCGGGGAACCCGGTCGGCGTCTCGTCGCGGTCGGGTCGGTCGTCCATTGCCGTGCGGCTACCCCAGGGGCAGGACGTGGAAACGCGACTCAGGCGGGGCATTTAGGCTGCCGCGCATGAACACGATCGATCACTTGCTCGAGAACAACCGCTCCTTCGCCGACACCCTCGCGGAGCGCCACCTCGACGTGCACCCGAGCCGACAGCTGGCGATCGTCACCTGCATGGACTCGCGCCTCGACGTCTTCGCCGCGCTGGGCCTGGGCGACGGCGAGGCGCACGTGCTGCGCAACGCCGGCGGGGTGATCACCGACGACGTGATCCGCTCGCTGGCGATCTCCCAGCGCCGCCTCGGCACCCGCGAGGTGATGCTGATCCACCACACCAACTGCGGCATGCAGACGCTCACCGACGACGGCTTCCGGATGGAGCTGCAGGAGACGACCGGGGTGGCACCGGCGTTCGCGATCGAGTCCTTCTCCGACGTCGACGAGGACGTGCGCCAGTCGATCCGGCGGGTGCTCTCCTCTCCCTTCATCCCCCACCGCGACAACGTGCGTGGCTTCGTCTACGACGTCGACACGCATCGATTGCGCGAGATCGAGGTAGATAGGTAGGGCGTGGCAACCGTCGCCCCCTACGGCTCCTGGTCCTCGCCGATCGACGCGGCGACCGTGGCGCGGTCGGGGCGGCGGCTGGGATCGCCGACGATCGCGCCCGACGGCGCGGTCTGGTGGGCCGAGGGACGGCCGACCGAAGGCGGCCGGGTGGTGCTGATGCGGCAGGCCGAGGATGCCGAGCCGGAGACCGTGACGCCCGAGGGGACGAATGTGCGCACCCGCGTGCACGAGTACGGCGGCGGCGCCTGGCACCTGGTCGGCTCCGACCGCGTCCTCTTCGTCGACTTCGCCGACCAGCGGCTCTACCGGCTGCGGCTCGGTGAAGAGCCGGTGGCGATCACGCCCGAGCCGGATGAAACTGCCGCGCTGCGTTATGCCGATATGCGCCCCTCCCCCGACGGGCGCGCTGTCATCTGTGTGCGTGAGCGCCACGGTGAGGGCGAAGCGGTGAACGAGATCGTCTCGCTGCCGCTCGACGGGAAAACGGAGCCCGAGGTGCTGGCAAGCGGGCGCGACTTCTATGCCTTCCCGCGGATCAGCCCCGACGGCGGCTGGCTGGCCTGGACCTGCTGGGACCACCCGAACATGCCCTGGGACGGCAGCGAGCTCTGGGTCGCGCCGCTGGAGGACACCGGCCAGGAGCGGCTGGTCGCGGGCGGTGCCGAGGAGTCGGTCTTCCAGCCCGAGTGGGGACCGGAAGGGCGGCTCCACTTCGCCTCCGACCGCGACGGCTGGTGGAACCTCTACCGGGCGCGCGAGCCGGGGGCGGAGCTGAGTGGCGAGGAGGGGGCGCTGGTGAAGCTGACCGAGGAAGAAGCCGACTTCGCCCACCCGCAGTGGCTGTTCGGCGGCGCCACCTTCGCCTTCCTCGCGAACGGCGCGATCGCCTGCGTGCGCTGTGAGCGCGGTGAAGAAAAGCTCTTCCTGCTCGAACCCGACGGCTGGGAACCGGCCGGCCTCGAACTGCCGTTCACTTCGTTCGGCTTCCCGGCGCTGGCGGCGCGCGGCAGCAAGGTCGCGTTTGCCGCGGCGAGCCCCGAGAGCGAGACCGCGATCGTCGTCCACGACGTCGCCAGCGGCGAGAGCGAGGTCGTGCGCTCCTCCAGCGACGAGCCGGTTGACGCCGCTTACGTCTCGCGGCCGCGGCCGGTCGAGTTCGCCACCGGCGAGGGTGAAGTCGCCTATGGCTTCTACTACCCGCCTGCCAATCCGGAGTTCGAGGCCCCGGGGAGCGAACTGCCGCCACTGATCGTCGAGAGCCATGGCGGGCCGACCTCCCACGCCGCCCCGGCGCTCGACCGCGAGTACCTCTACTGGACCAGCCGCGGCTTCGGCGTCGTCGACGTCAACTACCGCGGCTCCAGCGGCTACGGCCGCGTGTACCGCAACAAGCTGCGTGGCACCTGGGGCGTGGTCGATACCGAAGACTGCGTCAAGGCAGCCCTGCACCTGGCCGCGGAGGGTGAGGCCGACCGGACGCGGCTGGCGATCCGCGGCGGCTCGGCGGGCGGTTACGCGACCCTCTGCGCGCTCACCTTCTACGACGACTTCGCCGCCGGCGCCAGCTACTACGGCGTCGCCGACACCGAGGCACTCGCCCGCGACACCCACAAGTTCGAGTCGCGCTACCTCGATCGCCTGATCGGGCCTTATCCCGAGCGCGCCGATCTGTACCGCGAGCGCTCGCCGATCAACCACGTCGAGCGGCTGCGTTCGCCGGTGATCCTCTTCCAGGGTCTGGAGGACGCGGTGGTACCGCCAAACCAGGCGGAGACGATGGTGGCGGCGCTGACCCGCAACGGCATCCCCCACGCCTACCTCGCCTTCGAGGGCGAGCAGCACGGCTTCCGCCGCTCGGAGACCGAGATCCGCTGCCTCGAAGCCGAGCTCTACTTCTACGGGCGGATCATGGGCTTCCAGCCCGCCGACGAGTTGGAGCCGGTCGAGATCCGCGGCGGCGCGCCGGGGCCGGCGGCGACTTAGCCACCGGCCCCGCTTGCCGTCAGCCGACGTTCGCTCAGTAGGCGACCGCCGTCACGCTGAGGGTGAACGACCCTCCCGTTTCGTTGTGGTACAGCACCCCCGATTCCCAGAGGTTGAAGACGGTGCCGTCTTCGACGTAGGGGCCGCTGTGGAGGAGCTGGCCGGCGTTGTTGTAGGTGCCTCCGCCAATCAGCACCTTTCCTTCAGCGCAGCGGGCGAAGGGCGAATAGACGTTGACGGTGCTGCCGTTGGGCACGGTTGCGCTTTCGCTCGTCTTCACCACTTCATAGCCGGAGACGCCGTTGGTCCCGGGCGTCCCGGCGGGGCCTTTGGGGCCTTCTTTCCCTTCCGGGCCTTCAAGGCCGCGCTGGCCTTGGGGGCCTTCGGGGCCGCGTTCGCCTTCGGGCCCTTCAGCGCCTTCGAGCCCTGTTCGCCGCGGGGGCCGGTTGCGCCGACGGCGCCCTGCGGGCCGGCCAGGCCGCGTGGGCCGCGCCGGCCCTGCAGACCGCGTTCGCCCTTGGCGCCCCAGCTGATCGACTTGTCGCCGTCCGGGCAGCGGCCGTCGATCGGCAACGACAGCTCCCGACCCTCGATACCCGGCTGCGCCGGCTGCACGCAGGCGTGGATCTCCCTCGCCCCGTGCCCGGAGCCGCTGGCGAGGGCGACGCCGCCCAGCGAGAGGATTATCGCCGCGGGCGGACGATGATGTGGCAGCTCGCGGCCACGCCGACGCGGCTGGTTTCCTGGCTTCCGCAGCCTGCGATCAGTCCGGGGCTTGCTGCGGCCGCGCGACGCTAACAAAGCGAACCGGCTTCTCCGGTCCCCTCTTCGTCCAGTTGTCAGCGAACGAACACGCCCCGAAAGGGGAACCCCCGGTTAGCTGACGAGGCAGTGTTTGGAGCCGCCTTCGGTCTTCCCTTTTTCGGGGAAGGCGTGGGCGAGCGCCTGGGCGATCAGCTGGGCGCGGGCGGCGTAGCCGGGCGAGGTGAAGTGGATGCCGTCTTCGATGAACCAGTCGTTTTTGTCGTCGGCGGCCCAGGTGTAGATGCGCCTGTTGGGGTAGGCGTCGCAGGCGCGGACCAGTTCTTCGTCCCACCCTTCCATGTTTTCCTTCGAGTAGGGATCGCCCGCCGGGACCAGCGAGCGGACGTTCACCCAGAGCACCGGTTCGTCGCCGATGATCGCCATCATTTTTTCGATCCGTTCCCGCTCGCCGACGTTGGAGCCGGCGGCGACGTCGGCGGCCTCATTCGTTCCCAGCGCCAGCACCCAGCAGCCTTCGTAGCCTTCGGCCTTCCAGGCGGCGGCGACTTCCTGGGCGTTGGGCTGGCCTTCAAAGCGCTCTTCGATCGAGCGCGCGCCCTGCACCTCCATGTGCGTTTCTTTGACGCCTACTTCGGCGTAGCGGTTGGGGATGCGCTCCAGTTCGTCGGGCAGGTATTCGGCGTTGTCGAGGCCCTCGGAGGTCGAGTCGCCGATGTGGACGACCGCTTTGCAGGTCGATTTGGTCGAGTCTTCGGCCTGGGCCTTGGTCAGCGGCGGCGGCTTCGTCGTCCCCTCCGCCCGCGCCTGTGCGACCCGGATGTCTTCGCCTTCGGCGGTGCTCGAGTTGACCCCGGCCATGCCGGCGGCGGCGACCAGGAAGGCGATGCCGAGGCCGACGATCGCCACCCGCATCCCGGGCGCGAAGGTCTCCCATTTCCAGCCGACCGCGCGGCGGCGGGCGAAGAAGCGACCGAT
>JBQCCT010000151.1:0-6270 GCA_051961955.1 Solirubrobacterales bacterium | reverse complement strand
GAGTCTCGACGGACCCTCCCCGCTGTTGTCCGGCGAGACTCCCCCGACCCGCCTTCAGCCGAGATCGACGTCGCGGTGCTTGACGTTGATGATCACGTCCTCGCGGGCCGCGAGGTCGCGGCGGATGCGGTCGGCGACGGTGATCGAGCGGTGGCGGCCGCCGGTACAGCCGACGGCGATCGTCAGGTGGCTCTTGCCCTCGGCCACGTAGGCGGGGACGAGGAACTCCAGCAACGGCAGCAGGCGGCCGTAGAACTCACCCGCCTGGGTCCCCTGCTCGACGTACTCACGCACGTCTACATCCATCCCGGTTTTCGGCCGCAGCTCGTCGTCGTAGTGGGGATTGGGCAGGAAGCGCACGTCGAGGGTCAGATCGGCGTCGCGCGGCGGCCCGTTCTTGAAGCCGAAAGTGAGCAGGGTCAGCGCCAGCTTGCCGCTCTCCTCCCGCCCCAGCAGCTCTTCGGTGATCTGGCGGCGCAGCTCGGCCCCGGTCAGGTCGGTGGTGTCGATCACCTTGTCGGCGCGTGCCCGCAGCGGCGCCAGCAGCTCGCGCTCGGCCCGGATCCCCTCAACAATCCGTCCTTCCGGCGCCAGCGGGTGGCGGCGGCGGGTCTCCTTATAGCGGTCGAGCAGCGTCTCCTCGTCGGCCTCGAGGAAGAGGACCATCGGCCGCAGCCCTTCGGCCTCGAGGTCGTCCAGCACCTGCACCAGCTCGTCGAAGTACTCGCCACCGCGCACGTCGGAGACGACCGCCGCACGCTCGACCCCGCTGCCCTCGTGGCGGAAGAGCTCACCGAGGGCGGCGATCATCCGTGGCGGCAGGTTGTCGACACAGAAGTAGCCGCCGTCCTCGAAGGCGGCGATCGCCTCCGACTTGCCCGCTCCGGAATGACCGGTGATGACAACGACGGTCACCGGTCCGGCGGGAAGGCCGTTGCCGCCGACGCTTTCAGTTTCCAGTTCGGTCTCCACCCGCTCTGCCATCTGGCTCTCCCTCAGTTGGTCCGGTTGAGCTGTTCGTGTATCTCCCGACCTACTTTGCCAGGCAGGCCGGGCACTGCCTCGAGCTCCTCGCGGGTGGCGGCGAGAAACCGCTCCGGCGTGCCGAAGTGTTGCAGCAGCGCCCGCTTGCGCGCCGGTCCGATCCCGGGCAGGGAATCGAAGACCGACCCCGCCAGCATGCCCCGGTCGCGGCGGCCGCGGTGGTGCTCGATCGCGAAGCGGTGCGCCTCGTCGCGCACCCGCTGCAGCAGCTGGGAAGCCTCCGAGGAGGCGGCGAGGTCGAGCGGCACGGAGCGGCCGGGGACGTAGACCTCCTCCAGCGGCTTGGCGAGGCTGAGAACGGTGACGCCGCGCTCGGTGAATGGCTGCAGCGCCCGCACCCCGGCCGCCAGTTGCCCTTTGCCGCCGTCGATCAGAATCACCGACGGCAGCGAGGAGAAGCTGGCATCGCGCTTCTCGTCGTGGGGCGAGAGGTCGGCCTGTTCGAGGTAGCGCGCCATTCGCCGCGAGAGCACCTCCTCCATCGAGGCGAAGTCGTCGGGACCGCCGTTGCCGACCCCGGCCTCGCGCAGGTCGCCGCGGACTTTGAAGCGCCGGTAGTCGGACTTCTTCGGCGCCCCGCCCTCGAAGACGACCATCGAGGCGACGGTGTGCTCGCCGCCGATCGTCGAGATGTCGAAACCCTCGATCCGTACCGGCAGCTCCTCCATCCCCAGCGCCTCGGCCAGCGCCGTCAGCGACTCGACCCGGCGGGTGCGGCGGTGCTCGCGGCGCAGCTTGTCCTGGTCGAGAGCCAGCTGCGCGTTGCGCTCGGCCAGCTCGCGCAGCCGCCGCTTGTCGCCGCGCTCGGCGGCGCGCACCTCGACCGGAGCGCCGCGGCGCTCGCTCAGCGCCTCGGCCAGCACCTCGGCGCGGTCGCGCAAGTAGGGACCGACAATGATCGTCCGCGGCATCGCCGGCGAAGCGGCGTAGTACTGGCTGATGAACTCCTCGGCGACCTCGGCCGGCTCGCGTTCGCCCTGGTTTTCGAGGTAGAAGCTCTGGCGCTGGGCGAGGATGCCGTCGCGGACCTGGAAGACCTGGGCGTTGGCGTCCGGCCCCTCGACCGCGACCCCGATCAGGTCGGCGGTCCCCATTGCCGCCCCCGCCACCCGCTGGCGCTCGAACAGAGAGCGGATCGCTTTCAGCCGGTCGCGGTGGATCGCCGCCCGCTCGAACTCCTGCGCCGCGGCGGCGGCCTCCATCTTCGCCTCCTCTTCGCGCTCGATCTGGCGGTAGCGGCCGGAGAGGAAGTCGACGATCGCCTCGATGTTGCGGCGGTACTCCTCCTTGCTGACGTATTCGACGCAGGGCGCCCCGCAGCGCTTGATGTAGTAGTCGAGGCAGGGGCTGCCGGAGCGGCGGCCCGGCTCCCTGCCCTCGCAGGTGCGGAACTGAAACAGCCGGCCGAGCAGGTCGAGCGTCTCGCGCACCCGCCTGGCGCTGGAGAAAGGGCCGAAGTAGGCGCGCCCCGAGCGGTGCTTCTCGCGGGTGAAGTAGACGCGCGGGTAGTCCTCGTCGAGGCTGACGGCGACGTAGGGGTAGGACTTGTCGTCGCGGAGGCGGATGTTGAAGCGCGGCCGGTGGCGCTTGATGAAGCTCTGCTCGGTCAGCAGCGCCTCCGCCTCGTTAGCGGTGACGAGGCTCTCGATGCGGTCGATGCGCGAGGTGAGGCGGGTGTCGCCGCCGGAGAAGTGAGAGGCGATGCGCTTGCGGATCGAGCGCGCCTTGCCGACGTAGAGCAGCTCCCCCTCGCGGTCGTAGAAGAGGTAGACGCCCGGCTGGTCGGGCAGGGACTTGCGCTGCTGCGCGATCCGCTCGGCGCGGCTGAGGGCCCCGTCCTGCTCGGCTTTGCGCTCACCTTTTGCCATCGCTCTAAGGGTAGGCTGCTGGCCACTCGGCCAAACCCGACGCGAACCAGGAGAGCGAGATGACCAGCGAGACCATCAACCCGCCGCAGCTGAACACGATGCGGATCGAGATCGACGGGGAGATCGGAACCCTGACCCTCGACCGTCCTGACGCCTTCAACGCGATGAGCCCGGAAATGATCGGGGAGATGACGGTCGCCTTCGCCTGGCTCGCCGACCGGGCGGCGCTGCGGGGGCTGATCGTGACCGGGGCCGGCAAGGCCTTCTGCGCGGGCGGCGACGTCAACTGGTTCCGCAAAGGAGTCGAGTCAGGCGAGATCGACCTGCCCTCCGACGTGCGGCGCGGGGCCGAGGTCCTGCACCAGGCGATCGTCGACCTGCGGCGGATTCCCTACCCGGTGGTCGCCGCGGTCAACGGTCCGGCCGCCGGGGCCGGCTTCTCGCTGGCGCTTGCCTGCGACATCCGCATTGCCGCCAGCACCGCCTTCTTCGCGCCCGCCTACGGGCGGATCGGCGCCTCGCCCGACGGTGGCATGACCTACTTCCTGCCGCGCGTGGTCGGGCCAAGCAAGGCGCTGGAACTGCTGCTCGAAGACCCCAACCTGGGCGCCGCGGACGCGCAGGCACTGGGGCTGGTGAGCGAAGTGGCGCCGCCTGAAGAGCTGATGGTGCGGGCGCGGACCAAGGCCGAGAAGCTGGCGAAGATGGCGCCCCACTACGTGCGGATGGCGAAGAAGCTAGTCGGGGTCAGCGTCGAGAACTCGATCACCGAGCACCTGCAGCTGGAGCGGCACGGGATCGCCGACTCCATGGCGACCGAAGACCTCCGCAACGGGGTCGAGACCTTCTTTAGCGGCGGCACCCCAGAGTTCCACGGCCGCTGAACCGGGTAGTCACGGCCTGCGTATCGCGACTACAGTCGAGATGACAACGTCCTCGCGGGAAAGGATTGTGATGAAGAAACTCGCAGCACTGTTGGTCCTGTTGATTGCGGCACTGACCCTCGTCGCCTGCGGCGGCGGCTCCAGCACGACGAACACCTCTCCGGCAGCTGGCGCCGCCGAAGAAGCTGAAGAAACCGTCGAAGAAGCGGGAGAAGAAGCCGAAGAAAAGGCCGGCGAAGCCGAAAAGGAAGCTGAAGGAGGTAGCGCCTCCCTCGAAATCGAAGCCAGCCCCGAAGGCGCCCTCGAATACACCAGCAGCACCGAGAGCGCCAAAGCCGGCAAGGTAACCGTCGACTTCAAGAACGAATCGGGCGTCCCCCACGACGTCGCGTTCGAAAGCGAAGGCGGAGAAACCGTCGGCCAGACCGAAGTCATCTCCGAAGGCTCCGACTCCACCACCGTCAACCTGAAGCCAGGCACCTACCACTACTTCTGCACCATCCCAGGCCACCGCCAGGCCGGGATGGAAGGCACGCTGACGGTTAAGTAGCACCAGCGACCACAGCGGTGCGACTTTTGCTCGCATAGCGACCATAAGTCGCACCGCTGTGAGAGCAACGAGGTGCTACGCGCCCGGCGCCAGCACGCGGGTGACGCTGTCGCCGACGAAGCAGGGCTTGTCGGCGTTCTCGACCTCGAGGGTGAAGCGGGTTACTACTTGGTACCAGCCGGCGCCTTTGTCTTCGACGGAGACGACCTCGGCTTTGGCGCGGAGCTTGGAGTCGACGGGGACGGGAGATGGGAAGCGGATCTTGTCCCAGCCGTAGTTGAGGCCCATCGTGAAGCCGGAGGAGGTGATCAGCTGCTGGCGGAAGCCATCGACCATCGCCAGGGTGAGGTTGCCGTGGGCGATGGTGGTGCCGAAGGGGCTCTCCGTTTTGGCCCGCTCGGTGTTGACGTGAATCCACTGATGGTCGCCGGACAGCTCGGCGAAGGCGTCGATGTCGGCCTGGGTGACGGTGCGCCACTCGCTGGGGCCGATTTCCTGACCGACCAGCACCTGCATCTCCTCGATTCCGTTGACCTCGACCGCGGGCATCGGCGGGCAGTCTATCCACGCGCAGTAGCCTTGACAGCGTGCCCGCTCCGGTCAGCCGTGTCCTCTCGAGCAGCCAGATCGCGACGCTGGCGACGCACGGGGAGGAGCGGGAAGCGGCGGTCGGCGACGTGCTGTTCGAGATCGGCGACGAGACCTACCCGTTCATCGCCATTCTCGAAGGGGAGGCGGCGGTGCTCGACGGCGCCGGGCAGGAGATCGTCCGCCACGGGGCCTCCGGCTTCCTCGGCGAGATGAACCTGCTCTCGGGCCAGACCGTCTTCCTCACCGCAAAGGTGACGCAGCCGATGCGCTACGTCGCGGTCGAGCGCGAAGAGCTACGCAAGCTGCTGCGCGAGGACGGTTCTCTCTCTGACACCCTCCTGCCCGCCTTCGTGCAGCGGCGCGAACTGCTGCAGGAACGCCAGGGGATCGGCGTTGAGATCGTCGGGCCGCGAGACTCGGCAGCAACCCGGCAGATGGTCGACTTCGCGAAACGCCAGCGCCTCCCCTTCACCTGGCTCGAGCCGGAGGAGAGCAAAGGGGCAGCAAGCGCGCTGGAGGGGCTGGGCCCGGAGGAGATCCCACTCGTACGGCTGCCGGGCGGGGCCGAGCTGCGGGCGCCGAGCGATGGCGAGCTCTCGCGGGCGCTGGGGATCGGGCTGGAGCTGCGGCCGCGCGAGGAAGTCGACCTGCTGGTGATCGGCGGCGGTCCCGCCGGCCTCGGCGCCGCCGTCTACGGCGCCACCGAGGGGCTCGACACGCTGGTGGTCGAGAGCACCGTGCTCGGCGGCCAGGCCGGCACCTCGCGGCGGATCGAGAACTACCTCGGCTTCCCGGCCGGGATCAGCGGCTCCGAGCTGACCAGTCGCGCCGTCACCCAGGCGCGCAAGTTCCGCGCCCGCACCGCCACGCCCTACCGGGCCGAAGCGCTGGAGCCCGGGGACGATCGGCACCTGGTGCGGCTCGAGGAGGGCAACGAGATCGCGGCCCGGGCGGTCGTCCTCGCCACCGGCGCCGAATACCGCAAACTGCCGGTCGCCGACCTCGAGCGCTACGAGGGCATCAGCGTCTTCTACGCAGCCGGGCCGCCCGAGGGGCAGCTCTGCGGCGGTCAGCGGGTCGCCGTGGTCGGCGGCGGCAACTCGGCCGGCCAGGCAGCCGTCTGGCTCGCCCGCGGCGGCGCCCTCGTCACCCTCCTGCACCGCCGCGGCGACCTCGCCGAGACGATGTCCAACGACCTGATCGAGGAGCTCGACCGCTTCGGCGTCAACGTCAGCGACCGCAGCGAAATCGCCGAGCTGCACGGCGAGAACGACCAGCTCGAAGCGGTGACCCTGACCGAAGGCACCCGTCTCCCCTACTCCTTTCTCTTCCT